>CAJVWY010000056.1 GCA_913009925.1 uncultured bacterium | reverse complement strand
GGCCCGCTGCAGTTCGAATGAACGGGTCAGTTCGGCACGCGCCCTGAGGGTGAATACGCCATACGCCAGGTCGTTGGCCAGCTCCTGCAGCAGCTCCATCTCGGATTCGTCGAAGGCGTCGCTTTGGCTGGAATAGATATTCAGAGAGCCGAGGGTCCGGCCCTCAGAGATAAGCGGCAGGGCCAGGGAGGAAGCGTAACCGCGTTCTTTGGCTTCCCGGCGCCAGGGTTCGTATGCCGGGTTTCCTTCAATATCGCGCATCAACGACGCTTTACCGGTCCTGATGGCGATTCCGGTCGGTCCGCGACCGCGTTCTTCGTCGGACCAGAAGATGTCGACCGAGTCCAGGTAGCCGTCATCGCAGCCATATTGCGCCACGGGGCGGACGCTACGGGTTTCATCATCCTCCGCATAGCCGACCCAGACCATGTGGTAGCCGCCGTGCTTGATGATGATCCGGCAGACATTTTCCAGCATCGCCTGTTCATCCACGGCGCGTACCACTGCCTGGTTGCACTCGGATAAGACTTTGAGGGAACGGTTGACCCGTTCCAGTTCCACTTCGGACTGTTTGCGCTCGATAGCGTAGAAGATGGAGCGAGCCAGCATCTTCCCGTCCACATGGCTCTTGACCAGATAGTCCTGGGCCTGCTGTCCGGCTGCCTCGACGGCGGCGGCCTCATCCTCAAAGCCGGTGAGGATGATGACCGGTATCTCGTTGAACCGGGCTACAGTCCTCCGGAGGGTGTCCAGCCCTCTGGAGTCGGGAAGGCCCAGGTCCAGAAGCACCACGTCGATGGCCTCAGCTTCCAGCAGTCCCAGCCCGGCGGCCAGGTCGCTGGCATTGATGATTTCAAAACGGCTGCCGTTGACATCCGCCAGCATCTCCTCTATGAGTCGCACGTCGCCGGGGTTGTCCTCGACCAGCAACACCCTTGTTCGCTTACGGTCACTCATGAGTCATCCCCGCAGGCTGTCTGGCTTAAGGGCAGCCAGTAGTTGAGGATATGTTCCAGCACCTGCACGTAGTCATCGTAGTTCATCGGTTTGGTGAAGAAGCAATTGGCGCTCGCCTTGTACAAGGAAGATATGTCATCCATGGATCGCGACGCGGTAAGCACTACCACGGGTATCGGCTGAAGAACAGCGTCCTGCCGCATTACCTCCAACATCACGCGGCCGTCCATCTGCGGCAGGTTGAGGTCCAGCAATACCAGGTCGGGCCGCGGCGCTCCGCGGTAATCGCCCTCCCGGTGCAAATAAGCCAGCGCTTCAGCTCCGCTGGTCTTGATCTCCAGATCCACCGGCATGCCCAGCTGGGCCAGCGCTTCGCGCGCCAGCCTGATGTCACCCGGATTATCCTCCACCAGCAGGACATTGAACCTGCGCGTGCTCCGCGTAGCTTTCACTGGACGCCGCTCTCAGGCATCGAGTTACCGGCGCTGAGGGACAGCGCGCAATCGATACGCTGGCGCTCCATGATCATATTGTTATCCCGGACCGGAGATCGGTAAAACTCAGGACCTTGTTCATCATTCCTGTACGTTTCCCTTTGTCGGCATGGTAAAGAAAAAGGTAGAGCCGTTGCCCGGCGTCGATTCGAACCATATGCGGCCACCGTGCCGTTCCACTATCCGTTTGCAGATAGACAGTCCTATACCGGTTCCGGGATATTCTTCCCGCCCATGCAGGCGCTTAAAGATGGTAAAGACATGCTCGCTGTACCGGGAGTCGATCCCCAGGCCGTTATCGGCGACGGAGAACAGCCATTCACCGGCTGTCTGCTGTGCCGAGACATGAATGCGCGGCGGTATCTCTTTCTTATGGAACTTCAGCGAGTTGCTGATCAGATTCTGGAATACCTGTGTCAGCTGCGAGGCGTCGGCGTAAACATCGGGCAGGGGGTCGCTGGTCACCCGGGCGCCATTGTCGCTGATGGCGGCTTCCAGGTTGGCGAGCGCTGTCTTCAGGATATGGTTAGTGTCCACCGGCAGAAATGGTTTTCCCTGTGTTTCCACCCGGGAGAACTCCAGAAGGTCGTTGATCAGTGTCTGCATGCGGCTGGCGCCGTCGGCGGCGAACCAGATGTAATCCCTGGCGTCACTGTCAAGCATCTTCCCGTACCGTTTTTCGAGTAACTGCACGTAACTGGCGACCATCCGCAACGGCTCCTGGAGGTCATGGGAGGCAACATAAGCAAACTGTTGCAGCTCGGCGTTGGAAGCTGCCAGCGCATCGATCAGCTGTTTCTGGGCCTGTTCGGAAGCGATGCGTTCGGAGATATCGTTGAAGATGGCGACGAAATACCCCGGCTGGGGGCTATATGATGAGATCGAGAACCACTTGTCCAGCGGCTGGAAATACATCTCGAATTTTCTTTCTTTTCCCGTTTGCGCGACCTCGCCGTAAGTCTCGATCAGGTCCGGTTGGATATCCTGAATCCGGGGGAAGACTTCAGTGACCCTTTTGTTCAGGATCTCCTTCCTGTTCAACCCGGTAAACTTCTCGAAAGCATCGTTAACCTCCAGGAACACGGAATCAACCGGTTTGTTTTCCGAATCAGTCAGGATGCGATGAAAGGCGAATCCCTCGTTCATGCTTTCGAAGAGGGAACGGTATTTCTTCTCGCTTTCAATGAGCGCCCTCTCGGTTTTCTTCTGCTCGGTGATATCGAGGATGAAGGCGATGAACGCCGGTCTGAGTTCGTAATCGGAAAGTTGTATATGGACTTCCACATCGTAGCGGGTACCGTCTTTACGCTGATGGTAAGTCGTGATCAATACGGTTTCCCGTTCGCCGTTGCGGAGCGGCTCGATTAGCTGCGCGAATGTCTCAGCCGTGAATTCCGGTTTCAGGTCAAGCGGTGTCATCCGGCGCAACTCGTTCATTTCGTAACCGAGGTTTTCCCTGGCGCCCCGGTTCACCAGCAGAAAACGCAGCGTGCCGGCGTCGAAGATGTAGATCTCGCTTATGGAGGTCTCCAGCATCCGGCCGAAACTGGTTTCGAAGGCCTCGGCCTTTTTCCGCTCGGTGATGTCCCGGGCTGTGATGAGGTTTACCGTGCGCCCGCCGAATTCGATACGCTTGGCGCTTACCTCCACAGGAAAGCTGGCGCCGTTTTTGCCGCGATACTTGGATTCGAAGACGGCTCGGCCTTCTTTTGAAAGCTTCTCCTTGCTTGCCTGCAGACCACCGGCGAATGCAGGATCGATGATACCCGACATATCCAAAGACAGGATCTGGTTCTTGCTGTATCCCAGCATATCGGAAGCTGTGGTGTTAACGTCGATGAGGTTGCCATCCGGGTCATTGATAAAGATGGCGTCGGAGGACGAGTCGAACAGGGTGCGAAGGTTTTCTTCAGCCTCCTGACGCTTCCGTTCGGCGCGGTCGATGGAGCCGCCGATGGATTTGGATATGCGGCCGATGATAAAGGAGAAGATGATAATGGCGAATATGGCGGTGGTGCCGATGGATAAAGCCGGACTGTCCGGGATCCATGTACTGAGCGAGTAGGCTTCAAAGAAGCCCAGCAGCAGGATTATGCCGATGGTGAGCGGCAGGAAGGCGCGTAACAGACGGGAGGCGGTCGCATCGCCGACCATGGTGCTGAGGGGCCAGTAATCCGGCCCCGCCGACAGGATAATGGATAAGCCCAGCAGGACGAAAGACAGGGCGGCCAGCAGGGCCATGGGCCGGACGTCACCGCCATAAAGCAGGGGAGCGTTGTAGATATAACCCAGCATGGTGAAGACTCCCAGGGTCGCCGCCAGAAAGGCGGAAACAACAGAAGCCTTGATAATCTGATTGTATTTCATGGGCGCCAGGAAGGACATGGTCGCCAGTACGCAGAGGATAAAGCCGGTTCCCGCCAGGGGAGACATGCGCACCGTGGAAATGCCCAGGAACTTGTCGTCGGTCTTGAACAGGCTGTATTCGATGCTGGACTGGAGATCAGCGAGATATTCGATGATCAGGTAGGCCAGGAGCAGGAACAGCACCAGCATCAATACCGAGGAAACGTATCTCACCGTTTTTGACTCCGGCCAGACGATGTTGGCGGATACCGTACCGCCCAGCAGTACGAAAGACAGGGCGGCGCCGGGGGCGATGGGAAAATAATCGCTGGAGACGCTGACCAGAGGACGCCAGGACATCATCCAGCCCAGGTAGGCCAGGGCGCCGATCAGCACCATCGTCGCCGAGAAGACAAGCGCTGATTTCTGGTATTTAGTCATCCATTTTTCGCAGCCGCAGTCCTGATCGCATGATTGATGGAAACCCGGTTATCGCCAGAGGTGTTGGGCTAATAGACTTTCTAACCTGAATCGATGAAAAACAAACCTAGGACCGTCTCCGTTTCAGGAGACGGTAGCCCAACGCTGTCACCAGCATCAGCAACAACGTCACCGGCACTATCACTCCCAGAGCCATGATGACGAAGTTCACCGTCTGAACCGACAGCCAGCCTGCATACCTGATCGAAGCCAGGAAACCCCAGTCGGTTTCGTCTCCACCATCCCCATTCGCCGGCGCCGCGTTTTCCTCACGCAGCTCCACGGAGATGGTGGCGTAGTCGGCCCTGCTGTCGATGTAGTTGATACGCCCCTGCAGCTGTTCGATCTGGGACCTTGCCGTGTTGAGCTCCGCCTGCACCATCAGCATCTCCTCGACGCTGGCGGCCTTGTCCATCAGGCCCAGCAGCGAGCCCTCATATGACTGGGCGTTTCGCAGGCGGCTCTGCAGGTCGACGTATTCAGCGGACACGTCTTCGCCCGAGACCGTCCGTTTAACGACCTTGCCCAGCTCGTCCAGTTCGGACATGGCCTGGGTGAAGTTGTCATCCACGTCGGCGATGCGGATGGTTATCGTGCCCCGGTTTATGGCCTGGTCGTCCCGGGATGATGTGGTGTCAGCCGAAACCACGAAGCCGCCGTATTTCGCCGCCAGCGCCGTAATCCTGCCGTATTTCTCCTGGAACTCACCGTTGGCTACCTCGATCTGGTAGTCGGCCGTCTGGATGACCTGCCGTGTAGTGGGTATGACGGCTGCACCGGCGCCGGACTGCCCTGCTTCATCGAAGGTCTCCGGCGCGACGACGGCGCCGGCGGCGTCTTCACCCGGCTGCATAGATCGAGCCTTGCCGGCAATGTCTGACTTGATACCGGTATCACCGCTATCCCGCTCCTGCATCAAGGCGCCCGTGAGCCCGGCCACGCCAAGGCCTAATACCAGTGCCGCGGACAGGGCGGCCACCCGTCTCATAGTGAACCACGGCGGTAACCAGCGGCCCTGTTTCTGCTTCACGGTCTTTCCTTGCCGCATTAAGGGTTCAGTTGTGGCACCGGCTTCCTGCATTATTTTCCTCTCCATTCTCTGTTCGAACTCCGCTGAAGGCCGGGGACGATGTTCCCTGAGGTCGCGGGCGAGTCTGAGCATCTGCTCTTTTTCCTCATCCGCGAGCCCTTCAGGATCAACCGTCTCGCCGGCCAGCAGCCGCTCGATGGCGTCCAGGATATGCTGTTGTCCGTTCTTGTCAGTCATTGGCGTTCACGCCCTCAAGCTCTGTTTTCAGTTTCCTTAGAGACCGGTAGAGGATAGTACCGGCATTGGTTTCGCTGATCTCCAGGAGGCTGGCTATCCGGCGGTTAGTGAGACCGGCGCCGAACTTCAGCGCCAATACCTCCTGCTCACGCAGGTCCAGGCCCGCCAGAGCCACGGCCAGCTCACGGCGCGTCTCGTTGGCATGGAGCTCTCCCTGCGGATCGCTTTCGCCGGAAGCAGCGGTGTGCTCGTCCAGCCCGGTGTGGTCATGGCGGCCCTGGCTGCGGAAGTGGTCGCTGATGGCGTTGCGGGCGATGGTGTAGAGCCAGGTGGACACAGCACCGCGCTGGGGATCATAGCCGGGGAATGCCTTTAGCGCCTTCTCAAAAACCTGGGACGTGATGTCCTCGGCGGCGGTCCGGTCGCAGACCCGGTAGGCGACGAAGGCATACAGCGGCCGGAAATGCCGCTGGTACACTTCCTCGAATGCGGGGGCCTTCACCTGTGCGTCCTGCCGTTGTCTGCGTTTCAGCCTCATCGTCACCAGTGATTGTTCCGCTGTTGCCATATCGCAAACCCTCTAGAGTGGTTCGGTCTCACCGGCTTATACGTTGAGCCGGACAAAGTATCACAGGTAGATATCCGCGTGGGAGACTCAATTTTCCTAAGGGGTTTATCCGGAAAGAAAGGGGGAATCCCCCTATTACTCAGGGGAATAATCGTGAATATATTTGTGTTCAGGACAAATCGGGGGCAGGAGGGAAGGGAGTCCGGAGTGGACGGCTTTGTCACATGGGATGTTCTGTCTGTGATAAGATACGAAGGCCACGCCGTCGATACACAGGAGGTCCATCCTGATGGACTGGACAGCAATTCTGGAAGCAGCACTCAGCTTCTTTCTCGTAGTTACAGCACTGGCGATAGCTTATATGTTGCTAAAGGTCGGCGGGACCTTTTCGCGTCTGAACGTGTTCCTCAAACGGCTGGACGAGGAAGTCATACCGCTGTTGACCAAGTTGCAGGTGACTCTCGACGAGGTCAACAGCAACCTGGAAAAGGCGGATGACATGATGGGTTCCCTGGTGGATGTCACCGATAGCGTAGAATCGACCACCAAGGCCGTGCAGATAGCAGTGACCACGCCGGTCAAGAAGGTCGCCGGCTTTTCCAGCGGAGTCTCTCAGGCCATCTCCACCCTGTTGACCCAGCAGCGGGGGAGGGGTTAGTGATGGGCAGACTGCTATCCGGCATGGGATGGATGACGGTCCTGAGCGGCGCGGCCGTACTGGCATACGCGCAGTACCGCAGTAACCAGACCGGGAAGGATATTGTGACCATCTTGCAGAATCTTCCCGATGAACTGAAGAAATCGCAGGCGGAATGGCAACAGCGCCTGTTGACGGCGATGGAGGCGGGCAAGCAGGCCGCCGCGGAGAAGGAGGCGGAGATAGAGCAGGAACTCTCCGCACAGGAGCGCCAGTTCTCCGCGCGGGAAACTTACCAGGAGGAAACAGCTGACGTGAACGTCTGATTCATCTGAAAACAGTTAGCGCGTGGTACAGAGCTATCTGTGGTTGGGGTTACCACTACTATCGAACTATTTGGGGCCAAGTGCTCTCAGGGCAGGGAGCGCGCATCGATGGAGGTGGAATATGAGCACTATATTGTATCCCAGTCAACCTTCTACCAGTGCGCCTTACGGGCACCATGTGGATGTCCGCCACCTCAGTGAAAAGGAGTTGCTGTCCGCCTATTGCCGGCGGGGGGACTCCCGGGCACGAGACGAGTTGATTCTGCGCTATCTGCCCCTGGTATACGGCGTCTCCAGGCGCTACTGTCAGCGTGGCGAGCAGCTGGAAGACCTGGTGCAGGTTGGCTGTATCGGTCTGATAAAGGCCATCGACAGGTTCGACCTGGACCGCGGCGTGGCCCTCTCCACTTACGCCACTCCCAATATCATCGGCGAGATAAAGCGTTATTTCCGCGACAAGGGCTGGGCGGTGAAGGTTCCTCGCGGCA
>CAJVWY010000055.1 GCA_913009925.1 uncultured bacterium | reverse complement strand
CCCGCCGTGGCACTTACGGCGATATGGTGAACAAGTCCGTCTCCGAGGTCATCGTCCGGTCTATGATCACTACGCTCACCACGCTGATGCCGGTAGCCTGTCTGCTGATCTTCGGCGGCGAGACGCTTAAGGACTTCGCCTTCGCCCTGTTGGTGGGTATCACCTCCGGCACTTATTCGTCCATCTTTGTGGCGGCGCCACTGCTCACCTTCTGGAAGGAGCGCGAGAAGCGCTACCGTCCCGGCAAGGCCAAAGGCGCTCGCGCCAAAGCCACTCGCGCCTGAAGCAGCCCGCTCCAGGTTCAAACAGGGGGATTCCCGGGTACAATCCCATACACCGGCAACCTTTGCTCATCTTTTTTCCCACGATGCCGTTAACAAAATACCGGTTTATTCCGGACCGGGTCATTGAGCAGGTGCAGGAGGCGATCAGAGATGGCTAACCTTATCGAACGCAGCATTCTTCTCACTATAGGTGCTGCGTCGCTTACCCTGGACATGACCGAAGCCTTCGCCGGTGAGTTGATGAAGCGCGGCCAGGATACCACCGATGAAAGCCGCAAGGCCATGGATGAACTGGTGGAAAGGGCGCGCGACGAGGCTCGCTCTTTCCGGGGCAGCATCGATTCCAGCATGAAGAAGGTTCTGCAGGATATGGGGGTGCCCTCTTCGGCCAAGCTGGAGGAGATCGAGCTGAAGCTGGCTCAGCTGGAACACCGCATCTCCCTACTGGAGAACAGAGGGAAGCCGCAAACGGAAGAGGAATCCGGGGGCTGAGGCATGCCCATCATCCGCAGCGTCAGAAATGTCGACCGCATGCGTCATATCGCCGAGGTCGCCGTAAAACACGGCTTCGGCTATCTGTTCGAGCGCCACAATCTGCGCAGCCTGCTGCCGCGGGGAAGGAAGACGCCCCGTCGCCCTCCTGGGAGCCGTGGCGAGCATATCCGCAAGATGCTGGAGGAACTGGGGCCGACCTTCGTCAAGTTCGGACAATTGCTCAGCACCCGTCCCGATGTGGTCCCGGCGGACATCCTCATCGAACTGCGCAGGCTGCAGGACGAAGTACGGGTCTTCCCGGCCGAGCTGGCCCGCAAGGTCATCGAGGCGGAACTGGGGCTCTCGGTGCAACAGCTGTTCTTGGAGTTCGACGACGTACCCCTGGCCGCCGCTTCCATCGGCCAGGTGCACCGGGCCGTGATGCCCAACGGCGCGCTGGTCATCATCAAGGTGCAACGGCCGGAGGCGGAGAAGCAGGTACAGTCGGATATAGAACTGCTTTACCAGATAGCGCACCTGGTGGTGGACCACTCCCGGCATGAATTCTTCTTCGACCCTGTCGGCCTGGTGGACCAGTTCGCCCGGGGTATCCGCAACGAGCTGGATTACCGCATAGAGGCCAGGAACGCGGAGCGCTTCGGCCGTTACTTCGCCGGAGATGAGACAGTGATCATCCCTCGCATCTACAAGCAGTACAGCACAACGCGGGTACTGACCATGGAACTGGCCGAGGGGACCCAGGTGTCCGATCTGGACCTGGAGTCCATGGACATGGCCGAGCGCAAGGGCATCGCCACCACCATCGCCAAGGCCTGGTTCGAGCAGATCTTCATCCATGGGTTCTTCCACGGCGACCCCCATCCGGCCAACATACTGGTCATCGATGAGAACACCATCGCCCTGGTGGACTTCGGCATCGCCGGGCGCCTGAGTGAAAAGGACCGGTATAGTATCATCAATCTCTTCCTGGATGTGATGAATGAGAGGATCGACCGGGTACCGCGGCGGCTGGCGGCCCTGGGGGTGGAGTTCCCCAAGGAGAAGGAGGCGGAGTTCGTGCTGGAGGCCAGGGACATGTTCGCCAAGTACTTCGGAGCCACCCTGGGTGAGCTGGATCCGGTCAGCGTATTCCAGGACATCATCGGAGCCATCTACCGGCTCAAGCTTAAACTGCCCACCCAGTATCTACAGCTGGACCGGGCCATGGCGACCCTGGAAGGGATCGGCACCCAGCTCTGTCCCCAGTTCAATGTGTTCGAGGTGGTCGAGCCGTATGCCCGCAAGTTCATGGTGAAACGTTACTCTCCCGAGACCCTGGCGGCGCGTGGCAGTGAAGAGTTCCGCAACCTGGCGGGGATGATGGTCGACTTCCCCGGTCAGCTTCACGATACGCTGGAGTTGGTGAGGAAGGGAGAGGTGAGGGTGAACTTCGTGCACCGCAACCTCGAGGATGTGATGCGCCGCCTTACGATTATGACCAACCGCCTGGTGGTGGCGATAATGCTGGCGGCGGTGATCCTCGGCTCGTCCATCGTCGGGCTGTTCGCCACCGAGGGCCCGCAGCTGATGGGCATATCCGTTTTTGCCCTGTTCGGCTACCTCATCTCGGCTTTCTTCGGACTGTGGCTGGTGGTGGGGATCTTCCGTTCCGGCCGGCTGTAACCGGC
Source organism: uncultured bacterium (assembly GCA_913009925.1). GTDB lineage: Bacteria > Actinomycetota > Thermoleophilia > BMS3ABIN01 > BMS3ABIN01 > BMS3ABIN01. The sequence goes on along the minus strand of CAJVWY010000055.1, from coordinate 5,169 downwards.
GTCGGTTCAGCTCCTGATGTACTTCTTGACGGTCTCCGCCAACTGCCAGGTATTTACCGGCTTGGAGATATAGCCTTCGCAGCCGGCGGCCATGATCCGCTCCTCGTCTCCCCGCATGGCGTGGGCGGTGATGGCCACGATGGGTACATCCGTGGTCCTCTCGTCCTGCTTGAGTATTCTGGTGGCCTTGAGCCCATCCATGCCGGGCAGCTGGATATCCATGAGGATCAGGTCGGGCTTGTCCCGCCTGGCGGTTTCGATGGCTTCCTCGGCGTTGGGTGAGGTCACTACGGTGAAACCGTCGCGTTCCAGCACGAACTCGGTCAGCCGTGAATTCATGTGATTGTCTTCAACCAGTAATACCTTGGCCATCAGTCGGTCACCTGTCAGTTTATCGCCCGTATACCGTCGCCGCCGGCCTGTCTCAGTTTCGCCAGTTCCTGTTCCAGGCGGAGGATCAACTGTTCGGAGGAGATTGTACCATTAGGGGAGCTCGCTGCGGCGATGCTGACGCTGATCTTATCATCCAGGTCGGCCTCGCCGAGCAGGGCAACCTCCTTTTTCGCCACCGCTAGGCCCGCCTCTCCCGGCGTCTCGGGCAGCAGAATGGCGAAGCTGCTGACACCATAGCGGGCCAGCGGGTCGGATGCGCGCACGCTGCTTCTGAGGATACCGGCGACGCCAGGCATGACGCCCGCCGCCGCGGCGCTGTTGATACCCACAAGCAGCACCGACATGTCCAGGGCATAGCGCTTGGCGCGGGCGACCTCCTCTGCCAGCCTTTTATGGAAATAACGGCGGTTAAACAGGCCGGTCTCCTCGTCCACCAACTGTGCCCGTACGGGGTGAAGCTTCTCCAGGCGGAAGATCTCCTCCAGCAGCAGGTCTCTGCTGCTGCTGCCCTTCACCACCACCTTCTGCACGCGCTGGTCAAGAAGTTCCCTCTCTTCCTCCGTGAGGCTCTTTACGGTGGTGACGATGATGGAGGTGTCCGTGGTCAGCGGGTGGCGCCGCAACGCCGAAATGACATCGTAGCAACTGTCCCCCGGCAACATCAGGTCGAGGATGGCAACGTCCGGGCTCAGTTTCAGAGCCATAACCATCGCCTGCCGCCCGTCTGCCGCTGTAGTCACGCCGAAGCCCTGGCGTTCGAGCATGGCGGCGGTGGAAGCTGCGGCTTTGGCATCGCTGTCGGCGACGAGCACCTGGGGCTGGGAGCGCTTGCGGGGGAACGCCTGCTGCAGGTGCCGGAGCTTGTCGAGCAGATGTCGGCGGCTCAGCGGTTTGACGCAGTAATCGGCGGCGCCCAGCGCGAAGCCCAGGTCCGGGTTGTCCAGCGCCGAACAGATTATCACCCCGGCGTCCGCCGTCTCCGGGTCGGACTTCAGGTCGTGCAGCACCTGCCAGCCGTCTTTCTTCGGTAACATGATGTCCAGGCAGATAGCGATGGGATGGATGACCCTGGCCTTCTCCAGGGCCTGGACCCCGTCGACGGCGAACTCGACGCGGTAACCTTCTTTTCTCAGCCATACGCCGATCAGGTCGGCGGTGGCTTCGTCGTCCTCAACCACCAGGATCGGCGGTGAGTCCGGAGCCGGCTCTGCGGCATCGGCCTGGCCCGGGGACTCCTTGCCACTGGTATCCGCGGTCACCTGAGCGATGATCTCCCTTTCAGCCGGTGTGGCCGCCGGCAGGGTCCCACGCCCGGGCAGCGGTATGGTGAAGAAAAAGGTGCTGCCGGAGCCCACCTCGCTCTCCAGCCAGATATGGCCGCCCTGCATTTCCACGAACTTCTTCGTCAGCGTCAGACCCAGACCGGTTCCCTCGAAATGCCGTGAGCTGGAACCGTCCGCCTGCTGGAACTCGGAGAAGATGCGCTCCTGATCCTCCTTCCTGACACCGATGCCGGTGTCAGCGATCTCGAACCGGGCCATATCTCCTTTGATGGTGGCGGATACGCTGACCGAGCCACCCTCGGGCGTGAACTTTATGGCGTTGCCCACCAGGTTATACATGATCTGCTTGAACTTGCCCATATCGGCGTATATGGAGGTCAGGCGCCGGGAGATGTCGACTTCCAGCCTGAGCTTCTTCCTGGAGGCAAGGGACTGCATGGTAGAGATGACGTCCTTGAGCGCGGTACCGATGTAGAACTCCTGCGGTGTAATCTGCATCTGTCCGGCCTCGACCTTGGCCAGGTCCAGCACATCATTGATCAGTTCCAGCAGGTGGTAGCCGCTGGTGACGATGTTCTCACAGAACTCGACACGGTCGCTGTCGTCCAGCTGCTCCGGGGGCGTGTCCTTCAGTACTTCGGAGAAACCGATGATGACGTTCAGGGGCGTGCGCAGTTCGTGGCTCATATTGGCCAGGAACTCCGACTTCAGGTGGCTGACCTCCCCCAGGTCACGGTTGGCCTCTTCCAGCCGTTCCGTGTTCCGCTCGACCTCCCCGGCCATGTTGTTGAAGGCGACGGAAACGGCGCCGATCTCGTTGTCGGCGGAGTCCACGGGTACGCGGGTGGAATAATCGCCGTCGCCGATGCGCGAGGCCGCGGTGGTGAGGCGGGAAAGCGGCCTGAGCACTGAGCGGCGCAGCATGAAGACGATAGTGCCGGTTACCAGGATGAAGGTGAGCCCGCTCACCAGGAACAGCACCTGCTGACTCCTGGTTACGCTCTGGTCCAGCAGGTCTGTACTGATATCAACCCGTATCGCTCCCAGGTAGTTCCGGTCGTTGGGCGCCGCGGCGATGCTGCCGTGGCACTGCAGGCACTCATCCTTGGCGGTAATGGGCGTGATGAGCGTCATGTGCTGGTTGCCATACTCGCTGAGGAAGCTTTCGGCTGTGACCCCTGCCAGCAGCTCCCTGGCCTGGTCGCCCGAGAAAGAGTCGATGAACTTGGGGATTGTGGAGGCCCAGATGGTACCGGTCGGGGAGATTACATCTATCTCCCGGATGGAGTCGTTCTGGCTCAGATCATCCAGGGTCTGCTGTACGTGGTTACGGTCCTGGTTGAGCATGTCCTGTTCCAGGCCGTTCTGGATGGTTGCGGACAGCGCGCGGGCGGTCTCTTCGAACTGGTAACGGCTTGCCTGTCTCTGGACGGCGATGATGGCTACGGCGCCGGCGGTGCCGGTCAGCAGGATAATCAGCACCACGTACAGGGGGACCTTGTTCTGAAGTCTCACGCCTGTTTCCCGCTGGCGGGAGATAGATGTGGGCAATGATTATGCTTGATACCGGCTCAACTCCACCATGCTTCCGGATCCTGGCCGAAGGGGGTGCAGCTTCAGCCGCGTTTATCAATCGGCTACACCGGTATGATAGTATAGATTTCACCCGCTTGTCACGCGGTTTTTTACTGAAGCGGTGGCATCGGGCAGATAGCGAGAATACCTATGAGACTTCCCAGCGACGAGATAAAAAGGGGATTGACCAGGGCCCCGCACCGCTCGCTGCTTCGAGCCCTCGGGCTGAGCGAAAGCGACATGGAGCTACCGTTCATCGGTGTGGTTAACTCCTTTAACGAGGTGGTTCCCGGCCACGTTCACCTGCGTTCGGTGGCGGACGCGGTCAAGGACGGCATCCGCGCCGCCGGCGGCGTCCCCTTCGAGTTCGGCGGCATCGGAGTGTGTGACGGCATCGCCATGAACCACGAGGGCATGCGCTTCTCCCTGGCGAGCCGCGAGATCATCGCCGACGAGGTGGAGGTGATGGCCAAGGCCCATGCTTTCGACGGGCTGGTCCTCATCCCCAACTGCGACAAGATAATCCCCGGGATGATAATGGGAGCTTTGCGGGTTGACATTCCCGCGATCGTTGTGAGCGGCGGCCCCATGCTGGCCGGCGACCTGGACGGCGAGAAGGTGGATCTCCACGATGTTTTCGAGGCGGTGGGTGCCGGCCTCACCGGCAGGATCGACGCGAAGCACCTGCGGCGGCTGGAGAGCTGCGCCTGTCCCGGTTGCGGATCCTGCGCCGGGCTGTTCACCGCCAATTCCATGAACTGCCTAACCGAGGCGCTGGGGCTGGCGCTGCCGGGCAACGGCACCATCCCCGCGGTCCATGCCGGGCGCCTGCGGTTGGCGCGCGAGACGGGAAAGCGCGCCGTCGCCATCATCGCCGAGCAGCTGAAGCCGCGGGATATCGTCGATGGGCGGGCGTTAAGGAACGCCCTCACCGTGGACTCGTCCATGGGATGCTCCACCAACACGGTGTTGCACCTGGCGGCCGTGGCCCAGGAGGCCGGTGTGGACTTCGACCTGCGCGGCATCAACGAGATCACCGGCAACACGCCGCATCTCTGTTCACTGAGCCCGGCGGGAACCTATCACATGGAGGATTTACACCGGGCCGGAGGCGTGGCGGCGCTGATGAAGGAGCTTCTGGATGCGGATAAACTTGATGGCTCGGCAGCCGGCATCGCCGGCGGCACCATAGCCGATGCCGTAGCCGGCGCCGCCGTGCTGGACGCGGATGTCATCCGTCCGCTGGACAATGCGTATCACCAGACCGGCGGTCTGGCCATTTTGTTTGGTAACCTGGCCCCCAGGGGGGCGGTGGTCAAGGAATCAGCCGTTGACGAAACCATGCTGGTCCATCGCGGCCGGGCGCTGGTATTCGATTCGGAAGAGGAGCTGGTGGCCGCCATTGAGGCGGAGAAGATAGCTCCCGGCAGTGTCGTGGTGATCAGGTACCAGGGCCCCAAGGGGGGGCCGGGCATGCCGGAGATGCTTACACCTACGGCGGCCATCGCCGGCGCCGGGCTGGACCGCCAGGTGGCGCTGATAACCGACGGACGTTTCTCGGGCGCGACCCGGGGCGCCAGCATCGGCCATGTGGCGCCGGAGGCATTCAGCGGTGGACCTATCGCCTTGGTACGGGAGGGCGACGAGATAAAGATAGATATCCCTGCCCGCAGCCTGGAGCTGCTGGTGGACGAAGACGAGCTGGCCCGGCGGGCCGGACAGCTGGAGCCGAGGCAGCCTCGCTACGCGACCGGGTACCTTTCCCGTTATGTCAGATTGGTCAATGGCGCTGAAAGCGGCGCTGTTGTAGGATAGGAGAGATCGGAAGAGCACACGTCTGAACTCCAGTCACATTCCTTTATCTCGTATGCCGTCTTCTGCTTGAAAAAAAAAAAAAAACAAAAAAGAAAGAAAGAAA
>CAJVWY010000054.1 GCA_913009925.1 uncultured bacterium | reverse complement strand
CCGGGGCCTGACCGCTGGCCCTGCACGAGGCTGTTCCAGGCGGTCCGAGCCCGGATGTGTCGGGTCAAACCCGTGATAAGGGGTGATGATCAGCGGGTCGCCAGGGCGGCAGGTGGCAATCAGCTCCGGAACGGCTGCGTCCAGCTCTTCCAGCCCCCGGGCGAAACCCGCCGCGTCATTGCGGTGACCCCACAGCATGTCGAAATCCACCAGGTTGGTGAACACCAGCCCCTCATCCATCTCGTTCATCAACTCCATAGACTTTCTCAGTCCATCGGCGTTGTTCATGGTCTTATGCTCGTAGCCCACCCCCGAACCGGCGAATATCTGCCATATCTTGCCGACGCCGTGCACCGGCACCTTCAGTTCGGACAGGATGTTCAGATAGGTCCGGGGCGGCATTACTGAGAAATCACGGCGATCACGCGTGCGGGTGAAGCTGCCCGGCTCGCCGGTGAAGGGCCGGGCGATGACCCGCACCACTTCATTCTCCCCATGCATGATCTCGCGTGCGACGCGGCAATATTTGTAAAGCTCCTTCGCCGGCGCTACCCGCTCATGCGCCGCTATCTGGAAAACACTGTCGGTCGAGGTATAGACGATAAGCTTGCCGCTCCGCAGGTGCTCCTCGCCCAGCTCCTCGATTATCTCCGTACCCGATGCCGGCCTGTTGCCCAGGACCCCCCTGCCGGTGCGTTCCTCAAACTGTTTGATTACCTCGACGGGAAAGCCGTCAGGAAACACTGGAAAGGGCTTTTCCGTTATCGCCCCCATGAGCTCCCAGTGGCCGGCGGTGGTGTCCTTGCCCCGCGAGCGTTCACGCAGCTTGCCGAAAAGCGCCTGCGGCCGTGGCACCGGTTTCACCCCTGCCAGCGGCAGTATGTTGCCCAACCCCAGCGCCCCCAGATTGGGCAGTTTAAGGCCACCTGCCGCCGCCGCCACATGCCCCAGGGTATCGGCTCCCTCATCGCCGAATCCGGCGGCGTCCGGCAGCGCACCGGCACCGACGCCGTCCAGCGTTATGAGCAGGCAGCGAGCCCTCCGTTTCAGGCGCCGTTGCCTGCCGATGAGCCATAGCGGATTCAGCATTTGACCCCCGGTCTCCGGCTTTTCTCCCGGAATACGGCTGCCGGTTCAGGTCCGGCTGCCGTGACTAGTCAAAGTTCCCTGCCCGCGGCCGGGTTCCTGCTGCGAGGGTGCGAACGGTAGTAGATCTCCTTGAGCTTTTGCCGGCTTAGATGGGTATAGATCTGCGTGGTAGCCACATCGGCATGCCCCAGCATCTCCTGCACGCTGCGCAGGTCGGCGCCGCCGGACAGCAGGTGGGTGGCGAAACTGTGTCTTAGCGTGTGGGGTGACACTTTTTTCCTCAGCCCCGCCTGCCGGGCGTAATGGGTAAACATGCGATGCACCGACTGGCGGCTCATCCCCCGGCCGAAGCGGTTGAGGAAAAGGTTATCAGACTTGATCACCCTTCCCAGAAAAGGCCGTCCCCGCTTAAGATAGCGCCCCACGGCGCTTACCGCCGGCTCCCCCAGGGGCACCACCCGCTCCTTGGAGCCCTTCCCCAGGCAGCGGACGAAACCGCCCTCAGGGTCCACGTCTCCCAGCCGGAGACCGACCAGCTCCGACACCCGGAGCCCGGCGCCATAAAGCAGCTCCAGCATGGCCGCGTCCCGCAGCGACCCGGGGGTTGTACCGGAGGGCTGGCTGAGAAGCTGCTTCACCTCTCCCGGGTTGAGCACGGTGGGAAGCTTCTGCCCGCGCCGGGCGAGCTTCACGGTTACGGTTGGGTCGGCATCGGCCAACCCCTCGCGGCAGAGGAACCGGTAAAAGCTGCGGAGGACGCTGCCTTTGCGCGCCAGAGTCGCCGGAGCCGGCGCCCCCGACAGCCCCTCCAGCGAAGCGAAGAAGCCCCTGAGGTCGGCGGTACCCGCCCTCTCGGGCGACAGTCCCTGCCGTTCCAGGTAGCCGGTGAACTGGCGCAGGTCGCGTCGATAGGAGGAGATGGTGTTTTCCGCCAGACCCCGTTCGAACTGCAGGTATCCCAGATATTCCTGCACCATCGGGTTCTCTGCCACGGCTTCAGGATGTTCGATAGCGGTACTCATATTCGCTGGCTTATTCCGGCCCGGCGCCTTCCCGTTCCCTGACCCCCTGCAGTTACAGATTATAGGGAATGATACTGGAAAGCTGATAGTAAGGAAGGCCCACTCCCTCGGCCACGGCCTCGTTGGTGATCTTCCCCTCTATGATATTTACACCGCGGGCCAGCGCCTCGTTGCTTCTTACAGCGGCCTCCACGCCCTTGTCCGCCAGTTCGATGATATAGGGCAGGTTGGCGTTGGCCAGCGCGTAGGTGGCGGTTATGGGAACAGCGCCCGGGATGTTGCCTACGCAATAATGAATAACATCCTCCTCCACGAAGGTCGGCTGGCTGTGAGTCGTCATGTGAGAGGTCTCGGCCACGCCTCCCTGGTCTATGGAAACATCGACGATTACCGACCGCGGCTTCATCTCCTGCACCAGATGCCTGGATATCAGCTTGGGGGCACGCGCTCCGGGGGTGAGTACGGCGCATATCACCAGGTCGGCGCCGGAGACGTGCTCCTCCACCGACAGGGTGGAAGAGGCTACCGTGGTCAGACGTCCGGAAACGAATGCCTGCAACGAGCGCAGATGATCCAGGTTCTTGTCCAGGACGATGACGTTGGCCAGCATGCCGGCGGCTATCTTGGCCGCGTTGGTGCCGACGATTCCCGCCCCCAGGATGACCACGTTCGCCGGCGGCACGCCGGCGACACCGCCCAGAAGGATACCCCTCCCCCCCATCATCTTCTCCAGAAAATAGGCGCCCACCTGGGCGCTCATCCGGCCGGCGATATCGCTCATGGGCGAAAGCAGCGGCAGGTGGCCGTCGGGCAGCTCCACCGTCTCATAGGCGATACAGGTGGCTCCGGTCTCCATCAGCTTCCGCGTCAGTTCCGGCTGCGGGGCCAGGTGCAGAAAGGAGAACAGTATCTGGTTCTTTCTGAGCAGCGCCACTTCGTCCGGCGGGGGGTCCTTGACCTTGATGATCAGTTGGCTCTCACCGAACAGTTCATCGCAGGTCTCCACCATCCTGGCCCCCTGCTCCCGGAACGCGTCATCCGTCAGGCTGCTGCCGGCGCCGGCGCCCTTATGGATAAGGACCTCATGGCCCGCGGCCACCAGCTCCCTGACCCCCGCCGGCGTCAGCGCCACGCGGTATTCGTCCGGTTCCACTTCGGATGGAATCCCTATTTTCAAGTAGCCTCCCTTTTCCGGCAACCGGGTTTCCAGCCCGTTCCGTCTTTTCTCATGTCGCCCTATTCTACTCCAGAAACCTCAGGGCCAACAGGATGCCCGCCAGGGACTTGGCATCCCTGAGCTCTCCCAGCAGGCTGTCGACCTCATCCATCTTCCTGGCCTCCGGCTCGATAAACTCCCCACGGTCCATCTTCTCCCGCCCCTGAAAAAGATCCCGGGCCAGGTATACATGCATTATCTCGTCACAAAATCCCGGTGAGGAATAAAAGGTGGCCAGGTGCTCGACCCTGCCGGCTATCAGCCCCAGTTCCTCTTGCAGCTCACGCCGCGCGCATTCCGCCGGGTCTTCGCCAGGGCGCAGCTTGCCGGCCGGCAGCTCCAGCAGGGTCTCGCCGGCGGCGTCACGGTACTGACGCACCAGATGCAGACGCCCTTGTTCATCGATGGGAACGATCACCGCCGCGCCCGGGTGCTCGATTATCTCGCGCTGCGTGCGACGGCCGTCCGGCAGCTCCACCTCATCCAGCCTCAGGTTAATGATGCTGCCCCGGTAGATCTGCCGGGAGCTCAGGCGGCGGTTCTTCATGGACTCCGTGCCGCCGCCGCTCACCGCGTGCCTGCCTGCGACGCCTGTTCGACTATCGCCAGCACCAGCCGCTCCGCCTGGGAGAGAGATTCAAGGGTTATATATTCATCGGGGGTATGCACTTTCTCCATGCCTACGGAAAGGTTCACAGAGGGCAGCCCCTTGCGGTTGAACTCGTTTACGTCGCTGCCACCGCCGGTGGAAGTCAGCAGCGGTTTTATGCCTATGCTCTTCAGGGCGCTGACGGCAAGATCCACCGGCAGGTTGCCGCCGGTTAGGTCAAAAGCATGAAATTCGTCGATGACGGTGGTCTCCACGTCCACCTGGTCATCCGCGGCGTTCAGGTTGATGGCATCCAGCATGGCCGCTACCTGCCGCTCGAGCTTCTCCCGGTCATGGCTGCGGCACTCGCCGGCGATGCGGCAACGGTCCGGCACCACGTTAACGGCCTCACCACCCTTGATGATACCGATATTGGCCGTTGTCTCGGCATCGATACGCCCCAGCTGCATCGCCGCTACGGCCTTGGCCGCGGCTACTACAGCGTTGCGACCCTGCTCGGGAGCGACGCCGGCGTGGGCGGATTTGCCCTTGAAAATCGCCCGGATGGTCTTCTGGGATGGCGAACGCACGATCACCTCTCCCACCGGGCCGGTGCTGTCAAGGCAGAAGCCACAATGCGCAGCGATATCGTCCATGCTTGCCGTCTTGGCGCCGCGCAGCCCGTTCTCCTCGCAGGCGGTCAGCAGGATCTCGATACCGGCGTGGGGCAGCCCCTCACGGACGACTGTCTCAACTCCATGGATGATGGCGGCAACCGCTGCCTTGTCATCGGCGCCCAGCACCGCCCGGCTGCCGCTGGTGATAACGCCGTCCCTGATCAAAGGTTCCGGACGAGCCGTGGGGTCGGCGAAAACCGTATCCGTATGTGCGGACAGTAGTACGGGGATACCGTCGCGGTTCCCCGGGATTCGGCAATAGAGGTTGCCGGCAGCACCTTCCCCCGCTTCCGGCGGCTCCCCCTCGCTGGTCTCCAGATCCAGGTCCTTCAGACGCCCATCGATGAAGTCAACTACCTGCCGCTCTTTCCCCGATGGACTGGGTATACGGACCAGCTCCAGGAAGAGCTGAACCAGTGGGCCGCCGCTAGTGATTCTTTCCCTGCTCATCGACCAGGTCTGTAGTGGACAGTTCTTCTTCGCTCACAGCGAAATCCCCGGCGGCAGCTACCCCGGCCTGTTCGCGGTCATCGGCGTGCCTGCAGGCCGCTCCCACGAAATCACGGAAAAGCGGATGGGGCCGGGTCGGGCGCGACTTGAACTCCGGATGGAACTGGGTTGCCAGAAACCAGGGATGGTCCGGCAGCTCCACGATCTCCACCAGGCGCTTGTCCGGGGATGTGCCGCTGACCTTCATCCCCGCTTCCACCAGTTTGGGCCTGAGGGCGTTGCTCACCTCGTAACGGTGACGATGCCGCTCCTGAACAGTCTTTTCGCTGTAGGCCTTACTGGCCAGGCTCCTGGCGGCGATCCTGCAGGGATAGGAGCCGAGCCTCATGGTGCCGCCCATGGCCTCCACTTCCTTCTGCTCCGGTAACAGGTCGATCACCGGATACGGCGTCCCCTGGTCGAACTCGGAACTGTTGGCGCTGGGCATGCCGGCTACGTTGCGGGCGAACTCCACAATCGCGCACTGCATCCCCAGACATACACCCAGGAAGGGAACCCGGTTCTCCCTGGCGTATTTGGCGGCCTGGATCTTGCCCTCGATGCCCCTGATACCGAAGCCGCCCGGTATCAGCACGCCGTCCACGTCCTTCAGCTGTGACTCCACCAGCATCGGTGAGACACCCTCCGAATCCACCCATATCACCTCCAGCTCGTGGCCATGGAAGACCGCCGAATGTTTCAGCGCCTGAATGACGCTCATGTACGCGTCCCACAGCTGCACATACTTTCCGACCAGAGCGATCTTCACCTTCTTCTTACAGGAGTTGATCTTGTCCACCAACCCCACCCAGTCCGAGATGTCCAGCTCCCCGGCTTTCAGGCCGAGTTTTTTCACCACCAGGTCGTCCAGCCCCTCCTCGTGCAGCATCATCGGCACCATGTATATGTCCGGAGCGTCCACCGCCGAGATAACCGCCTCGATGTCGATGTCGCAAAGCAGGGCTATCTTATCGCGCAGCTCCTTGTTGATATGTCGGGACGAGCGGCAGACGATGATATCGGGCTGGATACCTATGCCGCGGATCTCCTTGACGCTGTGCTGGGTGGGCTTGGTCTTCAGCTCACCGGTCGCGTCCAGGTAGGGAACCAGGGAGACATGTATATACAGCGCGTTCTCCCGGCCCACATCGATGCGGAACTGCCTGATCGCTTCCAGAAACGGCAGAGACTCGATATCGCCGACGGTACCGCCTATCTCGGTGATGACCACATCGACGCCGCCACCCAGGTCGGCGACCCGATGAATGCGCGCCTTGATCTCATTGGTGATGTGGGGAATGAGCTGTACGGTCTTGCCCAGGTAATCGCCGCGCCGCTCCTTGTTGATCACACTGAAATATACCGTGCCGGAAGTGACGTTACTGTCTCTGGTGAGGTTCTCATCGACGAAGCGCTCGTAATGCCCCAGGTCCAGGTCGGTCTCAGCACCATCCTCGGTGACGAACACCTCTCCGTGCTCGAAGGGGCTCATGGTACCGGGGTCCACGTTTATATAGGGATCCAGCTTCTGCATCTGCACCTTCAGGCCACGGCCCTTGAGCAACCGGCCCAGCGATGCCGCCGTTATCCCTTTCCCCAGGGACGATACAACCCCACCGGTCACGAAGATATGCTGCGCCATCTGTCTACCGCCTTTCCCCTGAATATTTCAGTTGCAATGAAAAAACCGGAGGCTCGGCTCCGGAGTAAAAAAGGAATATTCTGTTTTGCCCGTTGACTTCCAAACGTCTGCCTGCCATCTTTCGAGCTTTATATCATCGGAGAGTATATCATCTGGCCCTCCGCCGGGAAAGTACTCAATCATCATTCATGGCTCGTTTCCACTGCCGTGCTCCTTGTTTTCAAAGGTGATGGCGTCTTCGGGGCAGTTTTCCATCGCCGCCTCGATGCAGGCCTCCAGGCCCTCAACATCATCGGCGATGACATGGGAGCGCTCATCGTCGCCGAGCTCGAACACTTCCGGACATATCTCCTCACAGTTGCCGCAGGCCGAGCATTTGTCTGGATCGATTGATGGTAAACGCATATAAAGTAGTTTGTTTCCCCGGGAGCGATGGATGGCATCCGCGGTAATTCTAACACATGGAAGCGGCTCCACCCGGCGCCGGACACGATCATTCTTGAGGATGATCCGCCTTGCCGGGCTCTATGTGTATCACCGCGTCGGTGTTGCGTCCGTAGGCTTTCTTCAGCTGCTTTTCCACCTGGGATGCGATCCGGTGCGAATCGCGCGTGGTCATGTTCGGGTCGACCACCAGGTGCAGGTCTATCCAGTAGCCTGACTCGCTGCCCCTGGTGCGAACCCGGTGACATTCCTGGACCCCGGCGGCATTTACACTGAGACAGACCGCCTTCACCTCGTCCGGATCCAGCGCCACATGGTCCAGCAGGATAGAGGAAGCCTCTTTCATTATCTTGAAGGCCGCATAGGCAATCACCACGGCGATGATCCCGCCCACCAGGGCATCCATCTGCGGATATCCCAGCCGCACCGCCGACAGATCGGAAGAGCACACGTCTGAACTCCAGTCACATTCCTTTATCTCGTATG
>CAJVWY010000053.1 GCA_913009925.1 uncultured bacterium | reverse complement strand
TTGCTTTTTTGTTTTTTTTTTACTGTTCCGCCGACCACCGGGACCTACCCTCTTTCCCTACACGACGCTCTTCCGATCTCATGTCCTCAGCCAACTCGGAAAGTTTCTTGGTCTTGCGGATACCGGCGACCACATCCTCGCCCTGGGCGTTTATCAGGTAATCTCCGAAGATCTCCTTCTCGCCGGTGGAAGGGTTACGCGTGAAAGCCACACCGGTGCCGGAATCGTCGCCCATGTTACCGAAAACCATCTGCTGCACATTGACCGCCGTACCCAGATCATCGGATATATTGTAGTGCCGCCGGTAGGTTACGGCCCGGGGGTTGCCCCAGCTCTGGAAGACAGCCTTGATGGCCATCTCCAGCTGAGCCCGGGGGTCCTCCGGGAAGGACTCGCCCGTTTCCTCACGGAGTATCTTCTTGAACCCGCTGACCAGCTGTTTCAGATCAGCAGGAGACAGCTCGTTATCATACTGGACGCCGGCCTTTTCCCTCTGGGCGGTAATGCCATCCTCGAAGATCTGGCCGTCCACCTCTTTTACTACTTTGCCGAACATCTGGATGAAACGGCGATAGGCGTCGAAAGCAAAGCGCTCGTCACCGGTCATCGCCGCCAGCCCCTGGACGGATTCGTCATTGAGCCCCAGGTTCAGAACCGTATCCATCATACCCGGCATGCTGAACATGGCACCGGAGCGCACACTCACCAGCAACGGGTTCTCCGGGTCCCCCAGCGACTTGCCCGTACGCTCCTCCAGCCTGGCCAGGTGTTCCGCTACTTCCTCCTGGAGGCCGTTGGGAAACTTGTTGCCAGCCTTGCCGTAGGCTATGCAGGCTTCCGTACTGATAACGAAACCGCTGGGCACGGGGATACCCAGTTTGGTCATCTCGCAAAGGTTGGCTCCCTTCCCTCCCAGGAGAGTCTTCATGTCCATGGAGCCCTCCGAGAAATCGTATACGTATTTCTTGCCCATGCATCTCCTCCTAAGAAGTAAGGTACGGGTGCACTAGTTTATCGTAACCGGCGTTTTTAGGCCACACCCGCGCTGCCGTCGCCCATTCAGTCCCTGGGGGCGGCCGCGGCGCGCATGGGGTCACCAACCATCAGCAGGGTCCTTGCCGCCTTCCTCACCAGAGCCAACCGGTTGTCGCGCAACTGCTGGTCCTCAGCCATCACCATGACCTCGTCGAAGAAGTCATCCACGGCCGGACGGATAGAGGCTGCGGCCACCAGGGCGGCTTTATATTCACCCGATTCCAGCAGTTCCTCCAGCTTACGGCCCAAGGCATCGATCTCGTCATTGAGCCGTTGCTCGGCCGGCTCCTGGAAAAGATCCGGGTCCACCGTTAAGGCCCCGTCCTCCTTGCCCGCTTTGGCCGCTATCTTGGAACAGCGGAAAAAGGCGGTGTGCAGGTCTTCGAAAGCGGGGTCGGCCCGGAAGGCGTCCAGCGATTCCGCCAGCGCCACCAGCCGGTTGGTGGTTTCCTGTCCGGAGGCCCGCGCCGCCTCGAACACCTCCACCGGCATGCCCTGCTCCACCTGGCGATGCTGGATCCGATCCAAGATAAATTCGGTTATGTCCGCTACCAGGGCGGCGCGGCGATCCACATCCGCCTTCTGTTCTATATACAGGGTGTGGCCGGCCGTCAACAGCGGCGCCAGATCGAAGTCGAAGCTGAACTTTTCAGCGATGGCGGCGATGCCGACCGCCGCCCGGCGCAACCCGTAGGGATCGCGCGATCCGGTGGGCAACTCATTCACGGAGAAAGCGCCCACAATATTGTCTACTTTGTCGCAGATAGCCAGTACGGCGCCGGGACCGGTCTCCGGCAGGGCACCGCCGGCGGCTGTGGGCATATACTGCTCAGAGATCGCCCGGCAGACATCCGAAGGGTATCCTTCCATCTCGGCGTAGACCGAACCGATGTACCCCTCCAGGTCGGGGAATTCCTGTACCATGACGCTCACCAGGTCCGCCTTGGCCAGACCCGCCGCCGCCCTGGCGGCATGGAGTTCCTCACTCCCAAGCCCCACCATGCGGGCCAGGCTCTCCACCAGCGCCTTCAGCCTCTCGGTCTTGTCGGCAAGGGTCCCCAGCTTCTGATGGTAGACCACGTTCGCCAGCCTGGAGGCCATGGAGTCGATGCCCTCCTCCAGGTCCTTGTCGAAAGAGAACTCCGCGTCTTCGATGCGACCGGCGAGTATTCGCTCGTTGCCGGTGGTGATGGATTCTGCGTGCTCCGGGTCGCCGTTCATGACATATAAGAAACCGTTTACCAGGGAACCGTCATCGGCCACCAGGGGGAAGTAGCGCTGATGCGACTGCATGGCGGTGACCAGCACCCGGTCCGGCAGCCGCAGATGCTCCTCGCCGAAGGAGCCCGCCTGGACGCTGGGGTATTCCACCAGATACAGAACCTCCTCCAGCTCGCCCGCGGGGTCGCTGAAAGCGGCTCCCCGCTCCTGGGCCCTGGCCGCCAGCCCTTCTTCGATGAGACGCCGGCGCTCCTCCTGGTCGACCAGCACGCAGGCGGACGCCATGGCCTTGCGGTAGGATGCCGGGCTGTCGATCCTTACCTCGCCAACCGACAGGAAGCGATGCCCTCTGCTGACGTCGCCTGCGGCCATACCCGCGGCCTCGTATTCGATAGTCTGTTCGCCGAACTTGGTCACCAGCCAGCGCACCGGCCGCGAAAAGCGCAGGCCGCTACTGTCCCAGCGCATGGTTTTGGGAAAACTGAAAGATCGCAGGATACGGCGGCAGATATCCGGTATCAGACCGGCTACCGGCTGCCCTTCACGCCGGTGAACGGCGAACACGAACTCCTTGCCCTGGTGTTCCCTGACCTCCAGCTCGTTTATCTCCACACCCTTGGCGCGGGCGAAACCTTCAGCGGCCCGGGTAGGGTTGCCTTCGCTATCGAAAGCAGCCGCGGCCGCCGGTCCCCGCTCGGCGATCTCCTCCGACGGTTGCACCTCCGGCAGGTCCTCGATGAATATGGCGATCCGCCGGGGTGTGACCCATACAACGACCTGCTCTTCTTCCACCTTGACACGCTGGACACCGAAGGCTTCCCTTGCCACGGGCCCGGCCTGGCTCAAGGCGGAAGCGGCCGCTGCCGCCGGCAACTCCTCGACACCGATCTCCAGGAGAAAGTCGCGGCCGGCCATCAGGATGTCCCCGCAGACATATGGCGCAGATACATCTCGGCGCAGCGCCTGGCCAGGTTTCTCACGCGGGCGATATAGCCCGTGCGGTCTGTAACGCTGATCACGCCCCGGGAATCGAGAAGGTTGAAGGTGTGGGAACACTTGAGCACGTAATCGTATGCTACCAGGGGCAAGTCGGCAGCCAGGCAGCGTTCGCATTCCTGTTCGTAATCGATGAAGTGGCTATGCAGCATCTCCGTCCCGGCAACCTCGAAATTGTACCGCGACCACTGGACCTCTCCCTCGCGGTAGACATCGCCGTAGGTCACGCCCTCCGCCCATTGAAGATCATAGACGCTGTTCTTCTGCTGAAGGTACATGCCGACGCGCTCCAGGCCGTAGGTCAACTCCACCGAGACCGGGTCCAGATCGAAGCCGCCCACCTGCTGGAAGTAGGTGAACTGGGTAATCTCCATGCCGTCTATCCAGACCTCCCATCCCAGGCCCCACGCGCCCAGGGTCGGCCCCTCCCAGTCGTCTTCCACAAAACGGACGTCGTGGGCCGACAGTTCGATGCCCAGCCGCTCCAGTGAATCGAGGTAGAGATCCTGCACATCCGCCGGCGCCGGCTTGAGAATGACCTGGTACTGGTAGTAATGCGCCAGCCGGTAGGGGTTATCGCCGTAACGTCCGTCCGCGGGACGGATGCAGGGCTCCACATAGGCGGCGCGCCAGGGTTTGTCGTCCAGGCACCGGAGAAAGGTTGCGGGATTGAACGTTCCGGCGCCGACTTCCGTATGGTATGGCTGCATCAGAACGCAGCCCTGATCCGCCCAGTATTCCTGCAGGGTTAGTATGATCTTTTGAAAACTGGGATAGTGGTCCAAAGCGGGGAGTAATTTTATAAGACGGCGAACCTTTTAACAAGGGCGGGCCGGGCTCCAAAGGGTTGGATATCGGCGGTAGCCTGATCCTGCCGACATGATAGAATAATTAAAATGAGGCAATATCTGAAAAAAATAGCATCATCACGCACCGTAACATTGGTGTGCCTTCCCATCCTTGTCATCATCCTTGCCGTCATGCTGGTCCTGGTGGCATCGGACTGCAGTGACACGCAGGATAAATCACTCCTCATGGAGCGGGCGGCCATCGATACGGCCACTGAGCCGGCGCCCATCGTCAAGGCCGGCGCCGCCGTCGGCACCGGCGCCGTGCTTAACGCCTCCGACTTACCCTATGAGATCGGCGCCAAGCTGGTGTTCGCCGCAAATTCCACCCGCTCTCCCGCCAAAGTGGACTTCGATCTGGAAGGCCCCTGGGACCTGACCAAGGGACCGGATACCCTTACCCTTACCATGGTTCCCGTTGATAAGCCAGAAGCGCCTTATGCCGATCAGTTCCCTGACGCTACAGTGGTGGTCAGGTCCTCCTGGGAGCCGGCGCTAGTGGAGGATAAATATATCTTCGAGGACCTGGGTTCTGAGACCTGGCTCTCCTTCGGCAACTCCGGCGCCGACCGCCTCGTTGTCTTCTCGCGGCCGTCGCACGCGCTGATATTCCCCGCTGCCGTCGGCGACCAGTGGGTTGATAACTACCAACAGACCGAAGACGGCCGGGTAACCGATATCCGTGCCGAGAACCGTATCGTCGCCTATAATAGCCTGGAGGTGCCGGCCGGCAGATTCGATGCCTTCCTGCTGCAGACCAGGGTGACGGCCACCAGCAGCAATGATTCCATCTCCACCTGGGATTACGTATGGCTGGTTCCCGGAGTCGGTCGCGCCGCAGAGATTGTGAGTCTCCCCGGCGAGAAAGACGAGGTATTCGGCAAGGCCTACTCGGTCTACCGGCTGCAGGCCTACAATGCCTGACTGCGACAATTACTGGCATATAACCCGCCCCCGCTGTACCGGTGAAAGGGGCTTCCGCCCGGTCATATCCGCACGTTTCCGGCAGGGATGATGCCATGCCCCGCACCTATAAGACCGACGCCATTGTCCTGGGCAGTCACAAGCTGGGTGAAGCGGACCGCGTAGTGTCCCTGCTTACCGCCGAGCGTGGCAAGGTGCCGACGGTTGTCAAGGGTGTGCGTAAGGTAAAGTCGCGTTTCGGCGGCCGGCTGGAACCCTTCTCGCGAATCCAGGCACAGCTTTACGAGGGCCGCAACCTCCACACCCTCACCGGCGCCGATACCATCGAGACCAATGCCGTCATCCGCGATCGCCCCGAGGCGCTGAAAGCCGGCCTCGCCGTAATCGACATGTTCAGCCGGGCCATCCCGGAGCTGGAACATCGTCCCCGGACCTACAACCTCCTGGCTAGTTACCTGCGTGAGGCGGCGGCGTCCGCCACCGGCGGCGCCGCCGCCCATACCTTCAGGGCGCCGGCGCTGGGAGCTCAGCTCAAGCTGCTGCTTCTGGCGGGCTACCTGCCTCACCTGGCCAGTTGTGCCGTCTGTGGCCGGGAAGAACCCCTGCACAGGTTCTCGGCTGCTACAGGCGGCGCTCTCTGCCCTGATTGCCCGGGTGAAGCTTTCAACGTCTCACCGGAGACTGTGAGCCTGATGAGAGTCCTCCTTGAGCAACCCCTGTCAAAAGCTACACGGATGGAAGCCGGTAACGTGACCGTCCATGAGACCTGGCTTTGCATCCGCGAACTGTGCCGTTTTTACCTGGGCTGTGATTTAAAACTGGAACCGTGAGCTACGAGTTCATCGCCGCCAGAAACTCTTCGTAGGAGCGGGTGAAGAAATGATGCCCTTCGGCGTCGCCGGTAGCCACATAATAGAGGTAATCCACATCAGCCGGGTTGAGCGCCGCCTCGATGGCGTCCAGGCCGGGGTTGCAGATGGGACCCGGCGGCAGTCCGCCATACAGCCGGGTATTGTACGGCGAGTCGATCTCCAGGTCCGCCTGTGTCAGCTCCGTCTTCCAGTATCCCAGGGCATACTGCACGGTGGCGTCCACCTCCAGCTTCATGCCCTCCGCCAGGCGGTTGTAGATTACCGCGGCGATCAACGGCCGCTCCTCGGGCACCCTGGCTTCACGCTCCACCATGGAGGCCACGATAAGCGCCTGGTAAGGCGTGACCCCCAGTCCTGACGCGTTGCTCCAGCCGGCATCGCCGGTGTTGCTGGAAAAAGCCTCAAGCTGCATCTCTACCAGCTGGCCGGCGGTGATATCCGGCTGCAGGTCATAGGTGCTGGGAAACAGCAAGCCTTCCAGGTCGCCGCCGCCCGGCGAGCCTTCAAGGGGCAAACGGCGGCCGTCCACCATGGTCGCCTGCAAATATGCCTGCTTGGTTATCCCGGTCCTTGCCGCTACCAGCGCGGCGATATCATTGATGCTGAAGCCTTCGGGTATGGTAAGCCTCGCCTCCGGCGCCTGTTCGCCCTGTTCCAGCTTCCTGAGTATCCCCTCTACCGGCTCACCCCGGATAAAACGGTAGGTACCGGGCTTGAGCTTCTGGTCCACGCCCATCTCGTCCGCCTTTTTAAGAAAATCCTTCTGGTCATCGATCACATCCTCGTCCAGCAGCCGGCGGGCTATATCGGCGGTGCTGCTGCCGGGGCTGATATAGATGGTAACCTCTCCACCACGACGCTCGCCACCGCAGGAAAAGACGGCTGCTGATATAAGAACGATCATCGCCACAGCCGCCAGCGACAGAGCCATGGCGCGCCAGATCCTGATACGGATTCTCATCGCCGGCCGTCCTCACCGCGGCTCCCGTCCGCCACCATGCCCTTGTACTGTTGTGACGCCAGAAAATTCTCAAGCAGGTAGCAGGCGGCCAGGCTGTGACCGGAGCTGGACGAATCCCTTCCCTTCTCCGCCGCCAGCTTGCTGGTGAAGCGCTCGTCCCATGACGATACCGGGATATCAAGGAGCTGCCGCAGCGTCTCCATGAAGCGGATGGTCTCCTGGGCCTGCGGCCCTGTTTCGCCGGACAGGCTCACAGGCATGCCCACCACCACGTGCGCGGCACCCTCCCGCCGGGCTATCTCCACTATCTGCTCCAGGCCCGCTTCCGACATAGCGTCGCTGATGTCTTCCAGGGGGCGCGCAACTGTACCGGTGGGATCGCTGATGGCGGTACCGGTATGGGCGTGGCCGTAGTCTAGTGCCAGGATACGCATGATGAAGGATATCTTTACGCCAGTTTCCGCTTGAACCATTCGCGGGCCGTGTCCAGGGCCTGGTCCATGTTTGCCACATCGCTGCCACCGCCGCGGGCCATGGTCGGCCTGCCGCCGCCCTTGCCTCCGACTATGGGGGCGATCTCCTTTATCAGATCGCCGGCCCGGGCCCCCCTGCCCACAGCCTGATCGGTGAAGTTGGCGAGATCGGAAGAGCACACGTCTGAACTCCAGTCACATTCCTTTATCTCGTATGCCGTCTTCTGCTTGAAAAAAAAAAAAAACAACAACACCTCCCACCTCCTAATTCCCCCCCCTCCCTCACCCTTCGTCCATCCCCACCACTCCTCACTGCTCGCCTCCACGC
>CAJVWY010000052.1 GCA_913009925.1 uncultured bacterium | reverse complement strand
GCTGACGGTAACCGCAGCGGCCGAAGCTCTGGGGGTCAGCCGCAAGACTCTTTCGGCCATCCTGAACGGGCGTGCCGGTATCAGCCCCGAAATGGCGGTGCGTCTGTCGATAGCTTTCGGGACGTCAGCTGAGAGTTGGCTTAATCAGCAGATGCAGTATGATCTCTGGCAAGCGGAGATGAATCGCAAAAAGCTCAAGGTGCGTCAGCTGTCAGCCGCTTGAGAATTCGGTGTTATTGGTGCCGAAGGTGGGAATCGAACCCACACGGGGGGTGAGCCCCACCGGATTTTGAGTCCGGCGCGTCTGCCAGTTCCGCCACTTCGGCACGTCCTGCAGGCGGCATATCTGCGTCTATTATACTCGCTGTATCTGTGTCTGCCCTCCTATCGTCTTTTTGAAGATGCCTGCGATCGGATGAGTGGGATGACCCCTCGCGGTTTGATTTGTGGTGCAGATGCGTATATAGAGCATAGGAAACCGGAACGGTAATAGTAAAAAAAATGGTTGTATGGTAAACTCATACAACAGGATTTCGCTTTAATCGGGATGAGAATATGGAAGAACTTACCTGTCCACATTGCCATAAAGTTAGCTACAGTGCCTCCACTCGTGTGTTTTCGCCCTGCCCGCATTGCAAGTTCCGCTTCGCCATCTCCGATGAGGGAGATCACAAGTATCTGGTGATAGATCGGCAGCTGGAACACATGAAAGATAGTTATGCGGAGTCTCTTGATGACCGGGCCGATATCGACGTGATCGTCGACCGGCGCCAGACGCAGCGGCCCTTCAGCGGCATAGACCAGCGCCGGGTGACCATGCCCAAGTAGCAGCAAGGTAACCACACGTTCGAGACAATAATTCAGCAGTTCCCCAGCCTGCGGTGACGCGGGCTTTTTGTATAAACGGGTAATGGGCGGGGGAATATTGCAGGCGTACAGGTATTATTCTGTGCTGCTGTCGACAGCTGTTTTTCCGGGCCTGTGGGCGGCGCCTCCGGAGTTTATTCCACCCGGAAGGCCGGCAGTGCCCTGGCCGGTGACTCCTGTGCTTTCCCGGTTCCGGCGCCGGCGCTCTGAACCAGCCGCGCAGCTTCCTTTCGTACCATGTCCCGCTCATGGGCCGTCCGCGCTTGCCGTATATGTTGTAAGGGAGGGTTTCTGACGATGCAATAAACAGGGGGAAATAACCGGGAAGCACCGGAGGACGAGGTTTGATGATATGCGGCTGAAGCTGGTTACCATCCTGGCTGCCACGGCGGTCATGTTCCTTACGGCGTCCACACCTGCCTGGGCGATTCAGGCGGCCAATGTCGCTGTCAGCGTAGTCGAACCGGCGCAGGCGGTGCTGGTCGTCAAGACCGACGTCATCAGCGATATGACTGTGGACTTCGGCTCATCTCCGGGAACCTATACCGCGACCCGCACCAGCAACGGGCTGGTGCGGCACGAGGTCACCCTGGACGGGCTCACGCCCTCCGGCGTGGTTTATTACCGGGTCACCGTCACCGAGTCAGGCAATCCAGCCAATACCGCCACCCTGGCGGAGAACAGCTTTCGCACCACCCGGCCGGCGGGGGAGGCCTTCAGCTACGCCGTGGGTGGGGATGACCGCCCGGATACGGACACGGTTGTCCAGCCCCTGGTCTGGGGCACGATCGTTGGGCAGATGGCGTCGGAGGGGCTGGACCTGGTTCTGACCGTCGGCGATATCATCTATGGCCTTCCCGGTGATTCCCTGGAGCGCGCCGCCGCCAAGTATGACGGCTTTTTCGCGGTAACTTCGCAGATCACCGGCGGCGTACCGCTTTATCCGGCAGTCGGCAACCATGAAAGGATCGCCTATGCCGGCAGCAGGTCGGCGTTCGAGCGGGAGTTCACCCTTCCTGCTAATAACGGCGCCGAGGCAGGAACATATGGCGAGGAATACTACAGCTTTGACAACGGCGATACACATTTTATCTCTCTCTGCACCGAACTGCCGGGACAGGAGGGGCTGATCACCGGGAACCAGAAGACATGGCTGGAAAACGACCTGGCGGCGACCGACAGGACCTGGATCGTGGTTTTCATGCATCGGCCATTGTTCTCCGGGCTGCATCCCGGCGATCCCTGGACGAACCCGCTGGATCCGGTCGGCCAGCAGAACAAGGCGGATATCCATAGTCTTTTACAGCAGTACGGCGTCGACGTGGTCTTCCAGGGCCACGAGCATTTCTACCTGCACCATCAGGAGGACGGGATCCAGTACCTGATTACCGGCGGTGGCGGCGCCCCGTTGCATTCGCCACCGCCACTGGCGGCGGGAGACATCTTCAGCGTCGCCGCTTTTGAGCACGTGAAGGTGGATGAAACCAGGAACACCCTGCAGCTGACGGCTATCGACCAGAGTGGCCAGACTCTCGAGGCTTTTACCATCTGGGCCCTGGATATCAACCTGGTGCTCGATAATGTGTACTGGGGCTCCTATACCGGCTACATCCTGCGCGACCTCTCCGTTGACTACACATTGGCAAACGATGACGCGGCCGACATCAGCAACATCCAGGTGACCGGTCTGGACGCTTCCGGCGGCGTGGCGTCCATTACCGGCACGCCGTTCTCCGTAGCCGATCTTGCGGCCGGACAGTCCACGGTCATAACCGTGGATTACATGGTCTCTCCCGGCATAACCTCCTTCAGCACCTTCACCTACATCAGCTGCGAGGACCTGGATGGGAACGCCTATGAGTTTCCCGGGCCCTATCCCGGCTGACCCGAGGTCTAATTTCGTCTTCTGCGGGGGATAATGAACTTGCCATGGTTCCGGCGTGAGCCGAGGTATCGGAGCATGGTCGCGATACCAGCCGGAAGCTCCATGTATGGCGCTACTCGGCGATAAGAGAGATTTCCAATGGATTCGGGCAGAACGGAAAAAGCGATGGCAGGCCGCGGAAAAAACCGTTCGGGACGTTTCTGGATGGATATGCGTGACAGGAGCGGCCTGGAGCAGGTCACGGTGGCGCGGGCCGGGGGCAAAGCGGTCAACCTGGCGCGGTTGATGCAGCACGGTCTGCCGACGCCCCAGGCGGTGGTCCTCATTGTTGACGCCTGGCGTTTTTTCCTTGAGGAATCGGGTCTGCTGCCCGATATGGAACGGGCGCTGGCGGAATTCAAGGAAAACCCGGTCGATTTCGACCGCCACGCGCAACGGCTCACCGGGCTCATCACCGAAGCCGAGATACCGGCCGCGCTGAGCACGCAGATAGCCTCCCTCTACGAAGACCTCTCCGGGGGGAGCAGCCACCCTCTCGCTGTCCGCAGTTCCGGCACCTATGAGGACAGCCCTGAAGCATCGTTCTCCGGCATGCTTTCTTCCGTGCTGGGAGTAGCCTCTTTTGAGGATTCACTGGTTGCCATCAAGAAGTGCTGGGCCTCGGGTTTCGGCCGGCGCAGCCTGCGTTATTTCCAAAAGATGGGTCTGGACCCGGAAGGCATGGCCGTGGCGGTCATCTTCCAGCGGATGGTGGAGGCCAACAGTTCCGGTGTGCTGTTCACCGTCGATCCCGCCACCGGGGATACCGGCGTCATCGTGCTGGAGGTCGCCTACGGTTACGGTCCCGGTGTGGTCTCCGGCGACATTACACCGGATCTGTACCGGATCGACAAAGAGAGTCTGGAGATCTCCCAGTGGGATTCCCGTCCTCAGGAATACTATTACGACGCCGACGGTGTCCGCCGCGAGGTCGACGCGGCGCGCCGGAGTGAGGCCAAGTTGTCTGAAGAGGAGATATGCTTGCTGGTCAACTATGGCCTGGTGGCGGAGAAGAGCCTGGGAGCGCCGCAGGACATCGAGTGGTGCCGTGGCCCTGAGGGTATTGTCCTGCTCCAAACGCGGCCGGTAACCGGGCTGGAGAGGCTGTCGCTGAGCCGGCAACGTCCGGCGCGGCCGGAGATCGTCATGGTGCGCGGTTTCGGTGTCAGCCCCCGGGTGGGCTGGGGCGAGGTGTTGATCGTCCGCCCGGAAGAACATGATATA
Source organism: uncultured bacterium (assembly GCA_913009925.1). Lineage (GTDB taxonomy): Bacteria > Actinomycetota > Thermoleophilia > BMS3ABIN01 > BMS3ABIN01 > BMS3ABIN01. The sequence goes on along the minus strand of CAJVWY010000052.1, from coordinate 3,710 downwards.
CCACCGACCGCCAAGGTCAGGGGCAAGGTTATCCTGGTACGACGCCTGACCCAGGATCTGGCGCCACGCTTCCGCGAGGCGGCGGCGGTGGTCGCCGACGAGGGTGGTTCGACCAGTCATGGGGCCAACATCCTGCGGGAGTTCCATGTTCCCTGTGTCGTCGGCACCAGGTACGGCCTTGATGTGATGCACGACGGTGACGTGGTTACCGTGGACGGCTGGCGCGGCCTGGTGCTGGACGGCATCGGGCCGCGCGTCAAGGAGCGCGAGTATGGGCCGGAGCAGATATTGGAGACGCGCACGCAGCTGATGACCACCATCAATGTTCCCGAATCAGCGGAGAAGGCGGCCCAGATCGCCGACGGTGTCATCTCCTTCCGCAACGATTACCTGCTGTTGCAGGGCGGTGTCCATCCCGGACGCCTGCTGGAGCGTGGTGAGGGCCGGGTCCTTACCGACTCGGTGCTGGAGGCGCTGCTGGTAGTGGCCCGGGCATTCGAGAACAAGCGGGTATGGTACAAGTCGCTGGATGCGCCTACCGATGAGTTCCGGCGCCTGCGCGGTGGTGAGGATGAGCCGCTGGAGAGGAACCCGCTGTTGGGCTGGCGCGGTATCGCCCGGGAGCTGGAGGACCCGGCTCTGTTAAAGGCCGAATACGAAGCGGTGCGGCAGGCGGTGGCGGCGGGCTGCGGTTCGTTGGGAATCAAGGTGCCCTTTGTCCGTGGTGTCGACGAATACGAACGGGCACGGGAGGTGGCGGTCCAGGCAGGGCTGCGGCCCCACGAGGATGTAGCCTTCGGCGCCTCGATAGAGACGCCGGCAATGGTGATGACGCTGGACCGGCTGATAGCGGCCGGTGTGGACTTCTTCAGCGTGGGCGTAAACGATCTCACCATGTGCTGCCTGGGCATCGACCGGGAAAGCGAACGCGTCGCCGGGCGGTTCGACCCCAGCCACCCGGCAGTGGTGGAGCTGCTGGAGGAGATCGTCAGGCGAGCCGGAGGAAAAGTCTTTGTTGCGGCCGCCGGGGACATAGCGCATTCACCTAAGCTGATGGAAAAGCTGGTCCACATGGGTTATGACGCTATCGGCATCTCCCTTCCCTACCTGGGTATAGCCCGCGACCAGGTGGCTAGATGGGAGGAGGAGAAAGGTGGCGGGGGATAGCCGGGAGCGGGCTACAAGGCGCTCTCGTAGGACAGCAGCTCGTCGGCGGCGTCCTCGATGTAATCGGCCACCCGGCTGATGGTAAGTGTCAGGCGCCAGAAGATGATAGTGCTCCATGTATCCATCTGGAGCTCCACGGCCTGTTGCTGCACCTTGAACTCGATATCGTCCACGCTTCTCTCCAGGTCGCTGATGCGGGCTGCATATTCGATACGGCGCTCCACCGGCTCACGCAGGCAATCGATGGCTTCGGCCAGGGTGGCCATGGCGGTTTGACAGATGGAAGCCATCTTGACAATATCGCTCTTATAGTCGGGTGGTAGTAATACCTCACGGATGACCAGCAGGTAGTTACCCGCCCGTTGGGCGGTATCGGCCACATCGTCGGTCTGATGGGCCAGCCGGCGGAAGAGTTCGGTGGTGGCATGGGGTAACTGGGCGCGCGCCAACTCCCGGGCGATGCTGCGGCGCAGGGCATCCGCCTCCTCCTCCATGGCGCCCAGCTCGTCAACCCGTTTCTCCAGGACATCGATGTCTCCCTGCTGCCAGGCCTCCGTACTGCTTTTCAGGGCGTGTACCGCCAGTGACACCTTTTGGCTGTGCGCGATCAGGAGGCTGTGGATCCTGTCGTTCATAAGCTCATCACCGTAATCCCTCCAACAGCACCTGGTCCAGGTCCCCTTCCAGGGTGGTTCCCATGGCTGCTCCCTTTACTTTTTGGTTTTTTTTGACTGTCTCCTAGTCGAATATTGCCCCGCGGCATGGAGAATGAAACCAGGAGTAAGGTGGGACCGGTGTCTGTGTACGAAAAGCTTAGGCCCCGGCAAAGCCGGGGCCGTGCTCGGTAGCCGCGTGGCTGCCTGGTAAAGAAAGTTTGGCGGCGGCGGCGCTTCAACTTCGTGATTTCCGCGGCGCTCTTTGTTATCCGCTTTCGTTTCTACGTCGTACAAACAGCGCTGCCGCCTAATAATGTTTTCGGCCCGGTTGCTCACAAGTTTATGCAACGAGGCCAATCTTTACACCGCCGGGACGTACCTATAAACTCAGAAGTTGTGAAAATCACGCCGACACCGAGGGGGACCAGGGACAGGATGCCTTTAGAGGCGGCCGAATTGCGCAGCCTGGAGGCGGCGATGCGGCGGGTCTTTTCGTCATACGGCTATGGCGAGGTCATGACGCCCACCCTGGAGAAGGAGGCATCCCTGGAGCCGGCGGGGGAGGGGAAATTGGGAAAGTCGTTCCGTCTGTTCGACGAGCATGGCGACGTGCTGGTGATGCGACCGGAGATGACCGTTCCCATCGCCCGCCTGGTGGCCACCAGGATGAGTGGGCGTCAGCTGCCGCTGCGACTCTGTTATTTCGCTAATTCCTTTCGTCCCACCAGGCTGCAACGCGGCAGGCAGGCCGAGTTCTCCCAGGCGGGGCTGGAGCTAATCGGCATCGATTCGGCGGCGGCGGACGCTGAAGTACTGGCCATGATGAGCCAGGTCCTCGCCGTCTGCGGGATTCAGGACTACACCATCGGTCTGGGGGAAGCCTCATTTTTCAGGGCGCTGCTGGATAGCGCCGGTGTCACCGGCGCCGGCCGGGACGCGGTCTTTGCGGCGCTGATGGACAAGAACCTGGTCCAGCTCTCCCGCGTGGTTGGAGAGCTGGATATCAGCGATGATGATCGCCAGGCGATAATGGAGATCAGCGCCCTCCGCGGCGGCTCCGATGTGCTGACCCGCGCCCGGGACCTGGTGCGCGGTTCGGCCATGGATGCAGCCCTCAAGCGTCTGGCCAGGACCTATTACCTCGTCAGCCGTTACGGCTTTGCCGATCGCATCCTGTTCGACCTGGGCATCATCCGTGACTTCGCTTACTACACTGGCGTGGTTTTCGAGGTGCTGAGCAGCGGCATCGGTTTCCCCTTGGGGGGAGGCGGCCGGTACAACAACCTGCTGGCCAGGTACGGACGGCCGGCTCCGGCGGTGGGTTTCGCCCTGGGGCTGGACCGCCTGCACATCGTTGCCTCCAGGCAGGGTGATGTGGCGGTGGAGCGGGCGCCGTCGGTGGTGCTGACCGGCGGCCTGGATGATGCCGTGGGGCTGGCCGGGGAACTGCGTTCCGCCGGCGTTTCGGTTTACAGTGTTCCCGGGGATTGGGATCTGAAGACGGCGCGGCGTATCGCCGCCGAGAACGACATCGGCTTCGTAGCCCTGGCCTCCGGCGACGGCGTCCAGCTACTGGACGTCGAGAGCGATGAGACCAGGAACCTGGACGGTGGCGGCCTGGTGGCGGCCCTGACGGCATGATAGAGACACCGCTGGACAATACGGAGCTGAGGCTGGCCGTGCCGCGTGGCAACCTGTTCGGTCCCACACTGGATATGCTGGAACAAGTGGGATTCGCCATCGGTGAGCTCAGAGCCAATGACCGCCGGCTGGTGTTCGAGGTGGCGGAGGGCCGGACCATCATCACCACCCGTCCGGCCGATGTACCTGCCTATGTGGAATACGGGGCCGCCGACGTGGGTATAGTCGGCAGGGATGTGTTGCTGG
>CAJVWY010000051.1 GCA_913009925.1 uncultured bacterium | reverse complement strand
GGCACAAGGTATGACTGGTCGTGTGCAGCTCTGCATACGACACCGCGTACTTGGTATTGCTAACTCCTGTGTGTCTTCCTTCTTCTTTTTTTTTTTAATGATACGGCGACCACCGAGATCTACACTCTTTCCCTACACGACGCTCTTCCGATCTCCGCCCTTGTCCTGGTCGACGCCGCATGCGGATATCATCATCGCAATCGCTACCAGCAGCGCCAGGCCCAGGGCCGGTATGATGAGCCGGTGGTTGCCGGGTCCGCTGTCATATCCTTGTATCATTACCTTCATGGCTTTTTATCCGCTTCAGCCATGGACACGATATCCTCTGAGGTGACCACGCACAGGTTCCCCGCCGCGTATGCCACCATCTCCTCGTAAGCCGCCCAGATGGCCTCCTGCTCCGCGGCGGACCTGGGGCTGGAAGCGTCCACGGCGTCCAGGTCATAAGGGGGGCTGAGGGGACCCTGCCCGCCCTCAACGGGGTAATACCTGGATTTCCAGGGCGTCGCGCCGGACCGGTAGAAGTTGTTCTCATGTATCAGGGAAGTGATGAAGGGCGGCCGGATGGGCTCTTCGGCCCACCAGCCGTCCAGCTGCGCCTGCAGATATGAGGCAGGATCGTATTCAGCGGAGTCGGCGGTGTAGGTCCTGTTCCACCAGAACGTGCCCTTGCCGTCCTTCCCCGGATCACCCCAGCGGGTGACGCTGAAATCGCTGGGCCTCACCAGCAGGCTGTCGACCCACTGGAACGGATCATCCGGATCCGTGCCCTGCTCGTGGTAGAGGATGGTCATGCGGGCTCCCAGTCCCGCGTAGGTCTGCCGGGACGCCGACTTGATACGCTGGTCGCTGTTGGGGGAGGGGGCGACCACCGGGTCGCGGCCGAAGATGTCAGCCACGTATTCATAACCGCCGGGCTCGTCCCGGAGGAGGCCGCCGGTCGCCAGGTCAAGGCGGTAGGTCTCATAATCCAGCAGCGTCTCCGCCAGCCGGGTGTCGTCCAGGCTTCGCAGGCGCTGGTCGAAGCCGGTGTAAAGCGCATGGGGCGGGCGCACATGGTAACTGACGGTCATGTTACTGTCCCGAAGTCGCTCTATGGCGTCAGGGCGCTGCTCTTCGTATAAATGCACAATGGGCGCAGTGAGGTAGAAATCCCCGCGCACGCCGTACCGTTCGAACAGGTCCACCAGGCGGATGATGGTGTCGGCACTGTCATCCACGTTGACCACATCGTGGATATTGATAGCAAAAGTCAGGTAACCATCGGTGTTTTCAGCGGATATGCACCCGGGCTCCATCGCCGGCGAAACGCCGGCATCGGCTTCGGCGGCTTCTTTGTTGTCAGGTTTCGCGCTGTCGGCGACCGGGTTGCAGGAAAGGGCGAATCCGGCCAGCAGCGGCAGGATGAGTAACAATACCCATGTCCCCATCTTCTTATCCTCTGGGAGCGACACCGGGATTCTCCCTCTCCCACTGGGCATAGGCATCCGCCATCTGCGAATAGGTAGCCCACTCGATCTGACCGCTCTCAACCAGCGGGTCAACCACTTCCGTAAGGAAACGGTCGATTGCCGCGAAGGCATCAGCCGGGTCTCCCTTGAACTCACCGGGATGGATGGTGAAGTGGAAGACGTTGACCCGGTCCGCCTTGGCGGCGGCCAGCGACTGAAGCAGGCTGTCCTTGAGGTACTCGAAGTATGTATATTCATCGTCCTTCATCGACTTTCGCACCGATGCGAAGTTCTCCCGGTCGAAAAGCCCCTCCGGCAGGTAGGTCACTGCGCCTTTCGGGTCATGGGAAGTCAGGCTGCTGAAGTCATCACCGTCAGTTCCGCCCGCGGGGCGCCAGGGATTTACACCGGTCATCGCCAGCGGCGTGGACTGGGTTTCCGGACTCTTCCAATCGCTGTAGACGTCCAGCCCGGCGCAGGCAGCGGCCGGGAGAATGGAGGGGTAGAGGTTGCCGCCGCTCCAGTAACGGACGTCAACGCCGCTGGCCTGTTTGATGAGGTCGACCTCTTGCGTCATGACGGCGCACCAGGTCTCCACCGGCAGCAACTCGGAGTCCTTGCCCAGATGGGCGTCTTCGTGGAAATGGAGGGCGATCTCATGGCCGCGGCCGGCCAGGTCGGCCAGCAGGCTGTCGCCGTTGTCGACCAGCATCGCGGTGAACGGGGTCTGGACCTGGATAGTCATGCTGCCGCCGTGGTCCTCCACTATGCCGGCTACGGCATTGATATCCTGCGTATGCATGGTCTGCGTGGCCCTGGGCTCGATGTGCATGCCGATGGAGAAAAGCAGCAGAGGCTGTTCGCTGTCCGTCTGGTGTTTACCGTTCCCTTCATCGGCGGCGGCGCAAGCGACCATGGCCAGCGAGACCAGAACCAGGATAAGCACCGATATCATTGCCTTGGCCGGTCTGCGCATGTCCCTGCTCCTGTCCGCCGCCCCTTGCAATAAGTGTCCGGAGACCCATTCATGATCATTATCGCCGGGTCAGGTGAGCTCCGGGTAAGTATCAGGTAAGAAGAATGTAAAGCGGTGCGGAAAGCCCCGGCTGGACCCGGCGGCCGGGGCTGCGCGCTTACTTGTCCCCGGGGTTGTCTGTCTCCGGCAGTCCCTCGATATCCTTGCGCGTGAGGTAGCGGCTGTAGTTGTCCTTGAGCGCCTCCAGCAGGTGTGGCATGAATTCATGGCTGATCATGATTCGGGCGACCACCACCGCGGGGATGTTCCCCGCCGGGTCCTGCCCGGCGAAATCGGCGTTGGCGAAGTCGATGGAGAACTCGAACTCCGAATGGTTCACCCGTGCCATGTTGGCGTAAACACCGCCCTGGATATTCGGCGGCACCTGCACCTTTACCTGCGGTCCCTGGCTCTCGTCTCCCATGGCTTCTCTGTTCATCGCTCCTCCTTGTCTCTTCCCGCGGGCCCGGTTTCCCCGCCCCGCAGGCATCGTCTTTCCGGACGGCGCCGCGGTGGGCTGAAAAAACCCGTTCGTCACGCAGATAACAGTAAAAGGACACTTAGTCAACGTCGAAACATGGCACGGTTATCAATATGATGTCCGAGCCTCCTGACAACAGGGGCCCCGCGCCAGTCCGTACTGTTTATACTACCCGTTTCCCGAAGCCGGGAAAGTGGCTTCTAAATAATGAAATATAACTTTTTTAATAATATTTAAAGTATCGTTGGTGCAGGTCGATAATAGCATTGAATGATCCATTACAATGGACTGAGGCGAAAGCCTCCGCCCTAAAAGGGAGCCCGTAGGTTGTGAGTTTAGCCTCCCCCCACCTGCGGGCTCATCTTTTTCCTTAAAACCCCCCGGACCTCCGCCAAACAACACGATGTTCATACCAGCGGCGGCGTGAAACCGGGCGGGTCCAGCCGCAGGATACAAAAAGCTTCTTTTTCAGAACCTGCTTTCGGAAAAAAACTTTTCAAATAATGGTGTCGTAGTTATAATTAACATGCGAAGGCGCGACGCCGTCAGCTTCCCGGAGTTTCCATTTCCCTGGATCTCACGTAACATGGAAAGGAAGATGCGGACGCGGGTCTCCCTCAAGTGCGATATGATCTCACGGAGCTCGAAATGGCAGAGAAAAAGACCAGCGCGTGTGTGATCGGCGGCGGGCCTGCCGGCCTCAGCACCGCTTACACACTTAGCCAGAATGATATCGACACCGTGGTGCTGGAGATGGGCACCCAAGTGGGCGGGATCTCCCGCACCATCGAGCGCAACGGCTTCCGCTTCGACCTGGGCGGCCACCGTTTCTTCACCAAGGACCCCGAGGTCGAGGACCTGTTCCGGGAGGTGCTGGGCGACGAGATAATCTGGGTGGACCGTTCCAGCAAGATCTATTATCACAACAAGTATTTCGATTACCCTCTGAAGCCCGCCAACGCCTTGCTGGGCATGGGCCTGGGTACCACCGCCAGATGTATCTTCGACTACGGCCTCGTCAAGGCCCGCGGCCTCTACCGCAAACCGGAGATAGTCTCCCTGGAGGACTGGGTCACTAACGAGTTCGGCGGTGAACTGTTCAGGCAGTTCTTCAAGGACTATACCGAGAAGGTATGGGGCATCGACTGCGACCGCATCGATGCCGAATGGGCGGCTCAGCGCATCAAGGGGCTCTCGCTCAGGGTGGCGATAAAAGACGCCCTGTTACCTTCCAAGAACGGCAAGGTCAAGACCCTGATAGACAAGTTCATGTACCCGCGTCTGGGCATCGGACGCATCAGCGAGAATCTGGCCGAGAGGGTGGAAGGGATGGACAACGAGGTACGCATGGGCCAGAAGGCGGTGGCGGTCAACCACGAGGGCGGGCGGGTAACCTCGGTGGAGGTGGCGGACGGCAAGGGCGGCTATTCCCTGGAGGTGGGGGAACTGGTATCCAGCATGCCGCTTACCGGCCTGGTGAAAGTCATGCGGCCGCAGGCGCCCGATGATGTCCTGGAGGCGGCGGACTCGCTTCGCTACCGTGACCTGATCACCGTCAACCTCATCGTCGACAAGCCGCAGATCACCGACCTGACATGGATCTACATCCACGATCCCGCCATCACCCTGGGGCGCATCCACGAGCCGAAGAACTGGAGCCCGGCCATGGCGCCTGAGGGCAAGAGCTCGCTGGTGACGGAGTATTTCTGTTTCGAGGGCGGCGAAGTCTGGGAGATGGACGACCAGGCGCTCATCGACCTCACCATCGAAGATCTGGACCAGCGCCTGCATTTTCTCAGGAAACAAGAGGTCATGGACGCCTTCGTCGTACGCATCCCCAAGGCTTACCCCATGTATGAGCTGGGATACGAGCGGCGACTGAAGAAGGTGCTGGATTACGTGAACGGGTTCACCAACCTGCAGATAATCGGGCGTTACGGCACTTACAAGTACAACAATATGGACCACTCGATGAAGACGGGCATGCTGGCGGCGCGTAACATCATGGGCGAGTCACATGATATATCCCAGGTGAACCTGGACAAGGAATACCACGAGGAGAAGGCGGCCGAGTAACGGCTGCTGATTGACAAAGCATATCCCTGCCTCTAGTATCTTCTACCTGGCGAGTCCACGGGAACACCGTTTCTGGACGTCATCCAGGAAAGCAAGGGGTTAGTGAAATGTCTTTGTCCGTGCTGAGGTCCTTTGTTGTCAGCCGGTCGCTGGTAGTGTTATTTGCGATCTCCGGTTTCAGCTTTTTTCCGGCCGTCCATGAGGGGTTCTCCGCAGCCATCCCCGAATCCGTTCCCTGGTATCTCTCCCTCTGGTACCAATGGGATGCCCATTGGTATATGTCCGTGGCTACGGATGGCTACCAATGGATAGCCGGCGACCAGTCCAACGTCGCCTTCTTTCCCCTGTATCCTTTATTGCTCAGAGCCGCCAGCTGGTTATTCGGCAATTACCTGTTATCGGGACTGCTGCTGTCGTCCGCCTTCTTCCTGGCGGGGATGATATTCATGTACAGGCTGGTCAGGGACGACTATGGCGAGGAGGTCGCCGGCCGCGCCACCTGGCTGTTGGCCATCTTTCCCACATCGCTGTTCTTCACTACCATCTACACCGAATCGCTGTTCCTCATGTCCAGCGTGGCCGCCTTCTATTACGCCCGCAGGGGCCGCTGGGCCATGGCCGGGCTTTGGGGCTTCCTGGCAGCGCTTACCCGGGTCACCGGCATTTTCATCCTGCTGCCTCTGATCTATGAGTACATGTCGCAGCACTCATTCTCGCTGCGGCGGCTCAAGCCGACCATGCTGTGGGTGACGCTGATCCCCGCCGGGTTGCTGGTCTATATCGGCTACCTGTATTTTGCTTTCGGTGTCCCCCTGGCCTTCGCCCAGACGCAGGCGGCGGGCTGGGGCCACCAGTTGACGACGTTCACCGGCAGCATCACCCACGACCTGTCCATCCTGCTGAGGCACTGGGAGTTGTGGGTCATATATGAACTGGGGGCCACCGCCCTGCTGGCGGTCACCATCATCATCGCCTGGCGCAAGCGGCTGCCTTTCTCCTACATCATGTACATGGCCATCAGCCTTCTGTTTCCCCTGGCGGGTGGGACCACCAAATCCATGAGCCGCTATCTGCTGGTCGTATTCCCCATGTTCATCGTCCTGGCCCTGATGACTAAGCGGCACGCCGTCTACCGGACGGTGTCGGCCGCATCCATACTGCTGCTGGGCCTGGCGACGGCGGCATTCGTAACCGGGAGGTGGGTGGCATAACGCCCGGCGGCGACAATAATGGCGGGAACCGCTGGGCAAACCGGGTTGGTGCCGTGTCTGTCAGAAGCAGGGAAACGGCGGCCGCCGGCGGCCGGCCGGTGGGGCCGGAGGGTGCCGGCGCCTATCGCCGGGGACGGCTCCCGCTGCTCAGCCGCGATGGCCGCGTTGTGACCGTGCTGTGGTTGGCGATGCTGCTGATGGGAGTTACCTTCGCCATGCTTCAGCCGGTGTGGAGCCGGGTCGACGAGGCCCAGCATTTTCATTATATCCAGTATCTTTACGAGAACAGGGCGCTGCCGGTGGAAGGGGAGACCTTCATCTCCCCCGAAGTGGTCGCGGTATCACGGGAGGCCGGCCAGTGGGGCTGGTATCCGGCGGGGACCACCTCGGAGCCTACCAGGCTGGATCCGGCGGAATGGACGGCGGTGCCACAGGAACTGGACAGCCATGACCGGGAACAATGGGTGAGGCGCAATCTCTGGCATTTCAATTATGAGGCCATGCAGCCGCCGCTCTACTACGCTGTCAATGTACCCCTGTACGCGGCGCTGCCGGGGGACACCATGGTCAAGCTGTACGGGATGCGGCTGCTGGCGGTGCTGCTGGCGTCGCTGATGGTGCCCATCGCCTACCTGACCGCGCGCGAGGCTTTTCCCGACAGCCGTTTGGTTACACTGGGCGCGCCGGTGGTGGTGTTGCTGACTCAGGGTTACGCCCTCAATATGTCGCAGGTGACCAATGATGCCCTGGCGACGCCGCTGGCCGCCGCCGCCATCCTGGCTCTGCTGCGCATGGTCCGGCGGGGTTACAGCACCAGGCGCAGCCTGATAGCCGGGGTGCTTATCGGCGCCGCCATGCTGACCAAGATGACCGCCGTCTTCCTGTTGCCGGTGGCCCTGTTGGCCCTGTTGCTGCCGCTGGCCTACGGGCGGGAGGCGATAAAGAGGGCGCTGGTCAACGGCGCCCTGATAATCGCCCCGGTGGCGGCGATTGCCGCCCCCTGGATATTACGCAATATCTCGGTCTATGGCGACGCTACCGGCGCCGCCGCCGCCCAGCCGCTGATGTCTTCCTTCTTTGCCTCGCCGCTACGGGATATGGAGAGCCTCAGGATCAACGAGTTGCTGCCCACCTTCTGGTTCGGCGAGCCCATCTTTCCCTTCCCCTTCTGGCAGGTGGCCTGGGTGCCGCTGCTGACGGCAATGGTAATGGCTCTGGTCGGTATGGCCTTCTACTTCGCCCATAGTTACCGGCTTCATGTCCGCGAAATCCGTATAAGCGTCGTCTTTCTCACCCTGACCTTCGTCCTGGGCGTGGGCATCAATCTTCTCATGCCCTTCGCTTCGGGCATCGGCGGGGTACCGGGGCGCTATCTGTATCCTCTGCTGCCCACGGCGGCCTTCCTGCTGCTGTTCGGCATCGACCGGCTGCTCAGGCGTGAGCGGGCCAGGTTCCTGGCCGAGGCCTTCCTGGTCTGGATGATAGTCTGGGAATCGTTCAACCTGCTGGCTTACATCCAGGTGCGGTGACCGGCAGCCGGCCGTCACATCCGGTGCTACTGGGGATCGATGTGGG
>CAJVWY010000050.1 GCA_913009925.1 uncultured bacterium | reverse complement strand
TTGTCTTTCTTTCTTTTGTTTCTGTGTTTTTTTTTTTTTTAATGATACGGCGACCACCGAGATCTACACTCTTTCCCTACACGACGCTCTTCCGATCTCCATAGATCTTGTTGCACTCGTGTTCCTTGTCGATGGTGTACTTCTCGTTAACGGTCATGATAGCCATGATGTCGCCCGTTTCCTCGGACACCAGGGCCACGTCCTCGCCTTCAGTGATGCTGTTGGCCTTGCCTTCAGTGGTGGATACAGTGATGGGGATAGGCCAGAAAGTCCCATCGGCCATGGCGAATTCGTCGCATACTCCCTGCCAATCCGCTTTGGTCATGAAACCATCGAGTGGGGTGAACCCGCCTATGCCCAACATGATGATGTCGCCGCTCTCGCGTGAGGTTATCCTCACCTCGGTTAGGCCCTTGGCCCGCTCCAGTTCCACCGCCAGCTCATCACCCTCCAACAACAGCGGCTTTAGTTTCTTTTCCTTGCCATGTGGATTGACTAATGCCATGTCTTTGCTCCTCCTGTTAAGGTTTTCGCGCCCCGTTTGCGGATCGTCTCGTTTAACCGGCATCCAGGGTCTGTAACACGTTCTGGAAGATCTCATCGATGTCGCCTGTTCCCGTCACCGTTTTGAGGATGCCCTTTTCCCGGTAGTAATCGATGAGAGGAGCGGTCTGCTCCTGGTAGACCTCGAGCCTCTTGGTGATGGTCTCTTCCTTGTCGTCGTCCCGCTGAAACAGCTCGCCGCCGCACTTGTCGCACTTGCCTTCCTCAGCGGGCGGCTGGAAGTAGATGTTGTACATCTGACCGCACTCGCGACAGGTTCTCCTGCCGGTAAGGCGCTTCATCAGATCTTCAGTGGGGACCTCGACACTGAGTGCCGCATCGAGGGGCATACCGAGTGAGTCAAGCATCTTATCAAGTTCTTCCGCCTGGGCTGTATTGCGGGGGAATCCATCGAGGATATAACCGTTCTTGCAGTCGTCCTGGCTCAGCCGTTCCTCCATCATCCCCAGGACCACGCTGTCGGGTACCAGCTCCCCTTTATCCATATAGGACTTGGCTTCCTTGCCCAGCTCCGTACCTTCGGCCACTGCGGCCCGCAGCAGGTCGCCTGTGGAGATCTGGGGAATGCCGAACTTCTCAATGAGCTTCTTGGCCTGAGTACCTTTGCCAGCTCCTGGTGCACCAAGTAATACTAGTTTCACGCTCGCCTCCATTTATGGCAGGAAAAAAACCAGAGCCAACCGGAAGGACTTACCGCCCTACCGGCCCAACTCCCTTACAAAGATGAAACGAAACTTAGTGGTCGCTAATAAAGCGGTTAATTTACAGGTGGAACGAGAGCAACGGAGAACTGCTGTTGCCAAGTGACATAATGTGGCTTATCGCCTTGGTTACGGGGATTATCCCCCCTTGCCACACACTACCTATATACCTGCGGCGGTATTCTATACCGGCAACTATTAACTTTCAAGAAGAAAGCAGTTAGGGGTTATTAATCTTTCTTATCATTCATATCAGCAGGGCCCCCGGGCTTAAGCCGGGCGGTTACCGGCAACCGATGCGGAGACGGCGAGGCTGTCGTTCAGGGCACAGTGGCGGGTGCTTCTCCGGGTGACAGCCACCGGCGCGTAATCCGGAGCCCGGCCCGGTGAAAACCGCCCTCCATAAGCGCACAGGCTATGAAGAACACCGGGAACAACAGGATGGTCAAGGCGATACTGCTCGCGCCGTCGCTGCCGATGATACCGGCCATCGCCAGCAGTCCGAAATACTGCCGGTGGAAAAGATAGATGGGGTAGGAACGGTTGCCCAGGGGGCCGACCAGCCGCAGCAGGGGCAGGACCGGATCCACGATGCGCAGCAGGCTCCAGCAGAGGGCGAACACGCTGAAGATGAACAAGGGGAACAGGAAGAAATGGGAGCGGGTGAACAGGGTATCCGCATCACGGACCGCCAGCATCATGGCCAGGAACAGCGCCAGCGAGCCCGCAAACACGAAGTAGCCCCCCTTCTTCGGGTGGTGACCGGCGGCCAGCAGCGGGATGGCCATCCCCAGGGCGAACAGTATCACGTTGGCCAGGAACAGCGGCCGGTACAGCAGGGCTTCCGGGTCGGGTATGCCGAAACCGTTGATCATGTCCAGGATACGATCGTAGGAATTGGTGATGACCATGGTCATCGCCAGCATCATGGCGACCGCCATCATGTAGTGCCTCACGCTGAGCCTGCGTATCAGGATATAGAACATCGGCGCCAGCAGGTAACACTGGATCAGCGCCGGGATGAACCAGTAGACCCCGGGTGCCTTCACCCCGGGGTATCCCAGATAGGTGGCAACGGTGTGCGGCGACAGCTCATGCAGCCTGCCGTACTCGGGCAGGATGAAGGCAACGGTGAACAGGGCCGTCCAGTAAAGGGGGTAGATGCGCAACGCCTTCTTCCCGTAATACCGGAGGATCACGCCGATATCAAGCCCGGGCTCGCCCTTCTGCCGCTCCAGGTTGCTGAAGGAGTGGAGGGCCCCGTAACCGGCCAGCACAAAAAAGATGGAAACGATCTCGCTGGCGTATTCCCGGAACCAGTCGGTGTAGAAGTCCACGGCGTAATAGCTGCTGTAATGGCCGACCATCACTACGATGATGGTTATGCCCTTGATGTAGGCGGTTGTATGTCTGGTGCTTGCAGTGTTCATTCGTCACTTTTTACGCCGGGCGCCTCTCCCCCATCGATGTGCAGCTCGGGCAACCAGTCCAGCCAGCGCGGCAGGTACCAGTTCCACCTGCCCAGCAGCCGCATGGATGACGGCACCAGCACCGAGCGGATGATGGTGGCGTCCAGCAGCACCGCCATGCCCATACCGAAGCCCATCTGCTGGAACATCACCAGGTCGCCGGAAGCGAAGCCGCCGAAGATGGCCACCATGATCAGCGCGGCGCCGGTGATGATGCCGCCGGTCGTCCTCAGCCCGAAAGCCACCGACTCGGAGTTGTCCCCCGTCAGCAGGTAGCGTTCGCGGATACGGCTCAGCAGGAATACATGATAGTCCATAGAGAGTCCAAACAGGATGGCGAAGAGAAACAGCGGTATCCAGGCGTCGATGGTGGCAACCTGCCTGAAACCGAATATCTCGTTGCCGTACCCCTTCTGGAATACCAGCACCAGCAGACCGTAGGAAGCGAAGACGGACAGCAGGTTCATCAGTATGGCCTTGAGCGGCACCACCAGCGAGCGGAAGACGATGGTCAGCAGGAAGAAGCTCAGGCAGAGGACGAAAGCGATGACGAGATAGCGGTAACGGTCGGTGGTGTTGTAATAGTCCAGGTTCTCCGCCGCCTTGCCGGTCACCAGTGCCTGGGCGGCTACGCCTGCGAACGCCGCCGGGATCAATTTCTGCCGGAGCGATTCTATCTTGCCCGTGGCATCGCGGGAGCTGGCCTCGAAGAGAAGCGGGTAGCGGATTACCATATATTGTTTGTCCGCGCTGACTTCCGGTTTTTTTACCGGCTTGCTGAAGGCCGGGTCGGCGCCGATGGCCGCGTTGAGGTTGACGATAGCCTGCTGCACCGGCGGTGAGGCGACATCACCCTTGATGACCACCACCGCCTCGGGCGTGAAGGCCAGGGGGAAGGTCTTCTTCAGTTCGATGAATCCCCTGATGGCGGGTAGCTCATTGGGGAAGTCCTCGATATTGGCCTGTCCGGTCTTGATACCCCAGCCGAATCTTTCTACGGGCAGGGCCGGCAGAGCCAGAGCCATCAGCAACCCGGCGGACAGCACCAGGCTGATTACCGGGTGCCGCATCATCAGGCTCGACTCCCAGTCCCAGAAACCGCCCTTCTTGTCAACATTGGCAACCGTGGCGCTCCCCTTGCCACCGGGCTTCAGCCGCCGCAGCAGGTCGTGAATCCATTCCGAGCGCAAACGCCCGCCCAGCAGGCTCAGCACAGCAGGTAAAAGGGTCAGGGTTATGAGGATGGCCATGGCGACTACGAAAATAGCTCCTCCGGCCAGGCTGCGGAAAAGGCTCATGGGCACGATCATCAGCCCCGTGAGAGCCAGCAGTACCGTCAGCCCGCTGAAGAAAACCGCATTGCTGGCGGTGGCCCCGGTCTTGATGATAGCCGCCTGGTTGTCCAGTCCGCGGATCCTTTCCTCGCGGTAGCGGCTGACGATGAACAGGGCGTAATCGATACCCACCGCCAGGCCCATCATGGTTATCATGTTGGTGGCAAAATAGCTCATCTTCCATACCTGGCCAACCAGGGCGGTGATGCCGACGGCCATGATTATGGCCATGCCCGCCAGGGCCAGGGGAATGGCGGAAGCCAGCAGGGCGCCAAAGACGATGACCAGGATAAGCATGGCGATGGGGACGCCCACCATCTCCGCCGTGCGTAATGTATCCTCCGCCGTCTGCTTGAAATCCTGGTTGAGGCTGGCGATGCCGGTGATGAGCACCTCGAAATCACCCTGGGGCTCGTGGTTGATGGTAACCGCATGGAGGACTTCGGCGTTGTCGATGCCCTGGTCCTCCGGGCCCGCCATCTTTACCTGGATGAAGGTGGAGTGGCGGTCCTGGGAGACAAAGGCGGCGTGCGCTTCCTCGGGGAAGGCGGGACCGGGCTGCAGGTAGTAGAATACGGCGCTGTCCACCACATCAGGCCCCAGACCGATGATATCGCTGTAAATCTCGCTGGTGAACCGGCGGAAGGCGGGATCGTCCACCGTCAGCGTCGGCGAACGGACGATGACGAACTCTTCCGCCGAGGTCGCTCCCTTCTCCGGAAAACCCTCATCTATCAGTTTGTAGCCCCGGAGCGATTCGGGGTTGTTGGTAAAGGTCATCTTGGTGGTGGTGGCGTCAGCCATCAGCAGGTTGAGGCAGACGATCGCCGCCGCGATCAGCAATACCCAGATGCCCACGGTCAGCCAGGGATGGCTGCTGGAGGCCGAGGCCAGAGACCTGGTGGAAAGCTTCAACTGTTTTCGCTCCCGCGCATTATCGAATACAGGATTCTGTTTCCGAACTTCGATTGGCGGAGGGGGTGGGATTCGAACCCACGAGGGACCGCAAGGCCCCTGCCGGTTTTCAAGACCGGTGCGTTCAGCCAGGCTCCGCCACCCCTCCGTTTCATGAGGCCATAAACCTTACTTAATTTGGGTTTGAAATGTAAGGCAGACCGCAAGCGCCGTCGCCATCAGCCGATGCGGTCCACGCCCATGAACTCCCTCAGGACCTGAGGGACGGTTACGCTGCCATCCTCGTTCTGGTAATTCTCCAGGATAGCGGCGAAGGTGCGGCCCACCGCCAGGCCGCTGCCGTTGAGCGTATGGATGAAGCGGGGTTTGCCGCCGGCGGCGGGACGGTAGCGTATATTGAGGCGCCGCGCCTGGAAGTCAAGGAAGTTTGAGCAGGAGGAGATCTCCTTGTAATCATCGTAGGACGGCAACCATACTTCCAGATCATAGGTCTTGGCGGCGGCGAAGCCCAGGTCGCCGGTACAGAGGGTGACGGTCCTGAAGGGAAGCTCCAGGCGTTTGAGCACCTCCTCGGCGTTGAGGGTAAGGCTCTCCAGCTCCTCTGCGGACGTCTCCGGGCTGACGAACTTGACCAGCTCCACCTTGTTGAATTGATGCTGGCGAATGAGGCCGCGCGTGTCGCGCCCGGCCGCGCCGGCCTCGCGCCGGAAACTGGGAAGGTATGCCGTCACATGCATCGGCAGCTGCTCATCCGTCAGCGTCTCTTCACGGTAGAGGTTGGTGATAGGCACTTCCGCCGTGGGGTTGAGGTACAGGTCGTCGTCGCGGAGCTTGTACATCTCTTCCCTGGCGAATTTGGACAGCTGTCCCGTGCCGCGCATGCTCTCGCTGTTTACCAGTATGGGGGGGAACAGTTCCGTGTATCCATGTTCCCGCGTGTGCAGGTCCAGGAAGAAGTTTATCAGTGAGCGCTCCAGGCGCGCGCCTTCGGCCCTGAGCAGAGTGAAACGCGACTCGGCCACCTTGGTCCCCCGCTCCTGGTCGATGATGCCCAGGTCGGCGCCGATATCCCAGTGAGCCTTGGGTTCGAAGCCGAAGACCGTGGGCTCGCCGAAAGTGCGCAGTGTTTTATTGGCCGACTCGTCTTCGCCGGTGGGCACATCCGGCAGCGGCGGGTTGGGCAGCTCCATGACTATATCGTCCAGCTCCCGCTCGATGCCCCGAAGCACAACCTCCAGCGCCTTTATCTCCTCCCCCACCTTCTTCATGTCGCTGATCATGCCGGAGGCATCCTCACCGGCGCGCCTGGCGGCGGCTATCTCTCCCGAAACCTTGTTGCGTATGGCCTTCTTCTCCTCCACCTCCACCAGTATTTCGCGCCGTTTGCGGTCGAGCTCGTTGAACTCGTCCAGGGGGACTTCCACGCCACGGCGGCCGATAGCATGTTTCAACTCCTCGGGCTCGTTGCGGAGCCGCTTGATATCGAGCATCTTTTCTCCCTGAGCTTGTTTACCGGATCAGTCTAACGGAATCGCCCTTACCCTTTAAGCCGGGCGCCTCGACGTTTACAATGGAATTGGCTACGAAAGGTGGAAATCCTTGAGAGACGGAAAACAAGCAGAAGACGCATACCAGTTGTTCAAGCGCGGCGAATCGCTGCTTAAGTCCCGGAACCCGGCACAGGCGGCGGTGGTGCTGGCACGCGCCCGCAAGCTGGAGCCGGAGAAGACATCCATCAGCGAAGCCCTCGGGCGCGCCTATTTCAACTCGGGCGACTTCCGGCGCGCCGCCGGCGAATTCAGTTTCGTGCTGGAGCGTTACCCCACTAACGACTACGCCCATTACTGCCTGGGGAGATGTGCCGAGAGGCTGGGTGACATCACGCTGTCAAGGCGGCACCTGCGCCTGGCGAGCGTTCTGGGCTTCCAGGCGGAGTGACCCTTACACCCTGACCACTTCCACCTCAATCCCCTCCGGGCTGACCGTGACCAGCAGGTAATGGTAGAAGCCGATGGCTTCCGCCGGGTTGAGCGGCGCGCCACCGCCGCCTGTTACATACGCGGCGACGCCGTCGATATCGTAGGCGGCGTAGCCATGCAGGTGGCCGAAGAAGTATGCGGCCAGGTTGGCTTGAGCCGTGGCGGCCTTGAGGAAACGCTCCTCGGATGAGGTCGTCCTTCCCGCCGCGAACCCGTCATCGTTTGCGTCTTTCCGGTTCATGGGGATATGGGCGAACACGAACTGGCGCCCCTTGCCGGCGTTGTTCTTAAGATCCCGGGTCAGCCACTGCAGCTGCTCAGCATCGATGCCCTTTAAGATATCGGCGTTATCCACCATTATGAAGTGGTCGCCGGCGTAATCGAAGCTGTAATAACGGGGGCCGATCACTTTCTTGAAAGCCTCACCCGCGAGAACCGGCCCCAGGTCGTGGTTACCGATAACGCTGTAGAAGCGTATGCCGGATGATTCAGTGAAGTTGTGGTAAAGCTCCAGCTCCGCCACGGTGCCGCTGTTGGTGAGATCACCGTTGTCGACGATGAATTCGGCGCCTCTGTTTTCTGCCGATTCGGCGATACGCTTAAGGACACCGTTCTCGATGCCCCGCGTGCGGTTATCGCCGCAAACGGCGAAGCGGTAAGAAGCGTCATCCGCCGACGGGACCCCCGTGCCGGTGGAGATCGGAAGAGCGTCGTGTAGGGAAAGAGTGTAGATCTCGGTGGTCGCCGTATCATTAAAAAAAAATACTCTTCTTCTTTCTCTCTTTTTTTTTCTTCTTCTTTCCTTCCTTTTTTCACTCTCTCATACTCTTCCCTCCCGTTCATCTTGTCTACTCCTCCACCTCTACACTCTTCC
>CAJVWY010000049.1 GCA_913009925.1 uncultured bacterium | reverse complement strand
TCGGGCACTCGAAGGTAATCTCCTTCAAGTTCTCGTGTTTGATGAGAACCGGCTTCTCGTATGCCTCTTTCTTCATCCCCACTCCTCCCTTCTGAGGTATTACCCAGTCTCCCAGCCTGGCTAGATCACTTCGTTTGCCCGCCCTTCGGCTGAGATTTGGAATGATATCATGACTTCCGGTTCTTGACAATACCTTTTTCCAGCTACATTCCTGACGGGATTGGTCGGAATTAAGCAGGTGGGTTTCCATGCGGGTTTCCACCGCCACCGCCGGCCGGGCTTTCGGTGAATCCGTTATAATGAGTCAGAATGTCACTGCGAAAAAAGATAATCGTCAGTTTCTTCATCAGTGCCTTTATCGTCGCCCTGCTGGCCATCTTCGTGTATGTCAATTTCGTGAGCATCAGAAACGAGATGAGATTCCTGGAGGTCGCCGATTCCATCAGGAACAGGGCGCTGCAGCTGCGGCGTCACGAGAAGAACTTCTTCCTGTTCAAGGAAAATGCCGGGGAAGAGTCCGATGCCATGCGGGGCTACATCGGCCAGCTGTATGATACTACGGAAGATGCGCGCTCGCGGGATCCGGACAGGACGGCCGCTCTGGAAGAGCTCATCGCCCGTTACGAAAGACAATTCACGGTAGTTGAGACCGGGCTGTCCCAGGCATCGCGGCAACTGGGTGAGCTGGAGGCGGTGTCACCGGCCTATGAGGCCGCCATGCCGCTGGTGGGGGCGACCGTGCGTGACAAGCCGGCGGTGGTGGCAACGTTTCTGCAGGAACAGCTGTCCCTGGCGGATGACCATCCCCTCATAGTCCAGCTGAAGCAGCTGGATGCGGATATCGGTCTGCTCAGAAACACCGGTGAAGAGATAGTCGTCATATCCAACGAGTTCGACCGGGACGCCAGGAACAATGCCGAAAACGGCATCAGGCAGTCGCAGATAGCCATCCTGGTTTTTGTGCCGCTGTTCCTGGCCATCGGCCTCGGCACCCTCCTGTTCATCAGTACCGGGGTGGTGCGGCGGCTGAAGACACTGACCGCCTCCGTAGAGGAGATAGGTGAGCACTTCGTCCACGGCGCAGCGGCGGCGCGTGAGGCGGGGGGGCATATGGACGAGGTGGATATCCTGGTAGAGAAGACGCGTATCATGAACGATCAGCTGATCGACTGGGAACGGGAGCTCCAGGACAAGAACCTGGAGCTCATCCGCTCCAAGAAACTGGCCGCCATCGGCACCCTGGCCTCGGGGGTGGCGCACGAACTCAATAATCCCCTGAACAACATCAACATCTCCGCCCAGGTGCTGAAGAAGCAGATGTCGGCAACGGCTTCCCGCAAGGAGATGGATACCGTGGACGATATCATCGGGCAGACCTTGCGCGTCAAGGGGATCGTCGGCGATCTGCTGGAGTTCGCCCGGGAACGCGAGCCGCAGCTGAGGGAGACGGACCTGGCCAGCCTGGTCGGGAGCGCTTTCAGCCAGGTAAGCAGGACCATGGATACCGCCGGCATCGACTTTGCCGTAGACTGCGATGGAGAGGTGACGCTCAGCGCCGATCCCAACCAGCTGGAGAGGGTATTCATCAACCTGTTCGCCAACGCCATCGTGGCGATGAAGGGAAAAGGAGCGCTGGTGGTGAAGATCGAACACAACAGCGGTATGGTTAATATATGGGTGTCGGATAAGGGCAAGGGGATGTCTCCGGAGGACCAGGAGAAGATCTTCGATCCCTTCTTCACCAACCGGGAGAAGGGGACGGGGCTGGGGTTGGCCATCGTCATGAACATCATCAGACAGCATGGCGGCGATATCTCCGTGGTCAGCGAGGAAGGCATGGGGACCGTATTCGAGATCCACCTGCCCAGGGAGGCCGGCTGACATGGATTACCGGGTGCTGGTGGCCGAAGACGAAGAGATCGCCAGGAAACACATCATCGACACCCTGGAAGCCGAGGGCTACGAGGTGGAGGGGACCGGTAACGGCCTGGATGCGCTGAAAAGGATCGAGTCCGATGAGTTCGATCTGCTCATCGCCGACATCAAGATGCCCGGCATGGACGGGCTGGAGCTGCTGTCACGGGTCAAGCAGGTCTCTCCCGGGACGGACGTCATCGTCGTCACCGGCTTCGGCAGCATCAGTTCCGCGGTCACCGCCATGAAGAAAGGCGCCTATGACTATCTGCCCAAACCCTTCGATCTGGATGAGTTGTTGCTGAAGATCAACAAGGCGAGGGACCGCAGCTCCCTGGAGAAAGAGAACAGGGCCCTCAAGGCATATCTGAACATGGAGAAAGACATCACCGTCATCGCCGAGAGCGCCAGCATGAAGAAGGTGCTGGAGATGGTGCAGGATATACAGGATTCAGACTGCACGGTACTGCTCACCGGAGAGAGCGGTGTGGGCAAGAACCTGATCTCCAAGGTCGTCCATTACTCCAGCGGCCGCCGCGACCGGCCCTTTCTGTCCCTCAACTGCGCCACCTTCACCGAGGATCTGCTGGCCAGTGAGCTTTTCGGCCACGAGAAGGGGGCTTTTACGGGCGCCCTGGCGAGGAAGCAGGGCCTGATGGAGATCGCCGACGGCGGCACCCTCTACCTGGACGAGATAGCGGAGCTTTCCCCCAACCTTCAGGCCAAACTGCTGAACGCCATCGAGGATAAGGAGTTCTACCCGGTGGGAGGGACCAAGCCGGTGCGGGTGGATGTGCGGTTCATCGCCGCCACCAACCAGAACATCAACCGGGCCATCGCCAGCGGCTCCTTTCGCCGCGACCTCTACTACCGGCTCAATGTAATGGAGATCTTCATTCCCATCCTGAGGGAGCGGAAGAGCGACATCGTCCCCCTGTGCCGTTACTTCCTCAAGAAGCATTCCCCCGGCTACCGCAAGGATATCAAGGGCTTCACCAAAGAGGCGCTGGATATCCTCAAGGGCTACAGCTATCCGGGTAATGTCCGCGAGCTGGAGAATATCATCGAGCGGGCGGTCATCCTGGAGAAAAGCTCCCATATCGGGCCGGATTCCCTGCCACAATCTTTAAAGATGTTCCAGATTGAAACGCTTCGGCCGGATAGAGTCAAGCCTCTGGGCGAGATTAGCCGTGAATACGTAGTGTCGGTGGTCGAGATGCTGGGTGGCAACAAGTCAGAAGCTTCGCGTCTTTTGGGCATATCCCGGACCAGCCTGTGGAGGATGCTCAAAGAGGAATAGGTACATCTGCACCCCCCGGTGTTCAGGGCTGTTTATAACTGAAACACTATTTTTCATCCCCCCCGCAGTAAACCCCATGAACAGTGCCTTTTCTACTTGGCATGATTCTTGCTACATACCTTTATGGAGGTGATAGGTATGTCGGGTAAAGAGATCCTGTATGTCTCATACAAGGATGAGCCGCTGGAAGACGGGGTATCATACGCCATCTATCTTGCCGGCGCGCTGCATGAGGGCCTCCGGGTCGTCCTGATGAATCGGGACGGTGCGGGTTGGATGTCATCAGAGGGTGCCGGTACGGCGAAAGTCCAGAGCTACATCTTTGAACGCTGTCGAAAGGAGGGGGTGAAGGTAACGGTCCACAGCGGGCTGCTTTCCACCACGTCAATAGTCCGCAACATAATCAGCAGGGAGAAGATCGATCTCGTTCTGTTGAGCCCGCTGGTAACACATACCCGCAAGGTACTCAACAAGTTGCTCAAGTTATCGCCCCGGCCCGTGGTCACCATGGCCAAGGCGTCGATCCAGAATAAAACAGCCGAAGGAGGAAAAGTCTCGTAATGTTACATATATATCTACCCGTTGCGCACTCAAGCATCAATATTCTTCTGCCGATCGGGCTGGGCCTTTTGGTAGGCATGATGTCCGGCCTGTTCGGTGTCGGTGGTGGGTTCCTGATGACGCCCCTGTTGATGATGGTGGGGATCCCGCCCACGGTGGCGGCGGCCACCGACTCCAACCAGATCGTCGGCGCCTCATCCTCCGGCTCATACGCCCACTGGCGGCTGGGCAATATAGATTTCCGCATGGGCTTATACCTGCTCTGCGGCAGCTTCGTCGGCGGTCTGCTGGGAGTCCAGCTGATCAAGTTCCTGAGGGAGATGGGCAACGCCGATTTCGTAATCAAGGTGACATATATCCTGATGCTGGGCATCGTGGGCACCTATATGTTCATCGAAAGCCTCATGGCTCTCAGGAAGGGGAACAAGGAAGAGGAGAAACAAGAGGAGCCCCAGGGAGATTCGAGGATGGCAAAAATAGTCCAGTCCCTGCCGCTGCAGACACGGTTCGAGAAGTCGGGCGTGACCCAGTCGGCGATAGTGCCCATCATCCTCGGCGCTTTTATCGGCGTCCTGGCGGCAGTGATGGGTGTGGGCGGCGGCTTCCTCATGGTGCCGGTGATGGTTTACCTGCTGAAGATGCCCATGCGGGTGGTGGTGGGGACCAGTCTGTTCCTCATCCTCTTCACCTGTATCGAGGTCACCTTCCTTCAGGCATACACCAATCATACAGTGGACTTCATGCTGGCGGTGCTGCTGCTGGCCGGCTCCACCATAGGGGCCCAGACCGGGACCCTCCTGGGGAAAAGGCTCAAGGGCGACCAGCTGAAGATATTGCTCGCCATCATCGTACTGATAGTCACGGTGAAGATCGTACTGGACCTCACCATGACTCCGGACATACTTCTCACGACGGCCGGAGGCGAATGATGAAGCGTTTTTCAAAGATGATCGCCTGGATGGCTTTCCCCCTGCTGGCATTCATCGTCGCCGCGCCCGGTGCCTCGGCGCAGACGACGGTCGCAATCAGCGAGGACAACATAGACATCCGCATCAACTATAACGGTAGCACTGTCAATGTGAGCGGGAACACGGAAAATGACGTCGACCTGGTGATCAGGATCGACTCGGAGTACATCGACGAGAAGATGATGGTCAAGGATAAAGTGGGCGGCCTGTTGTGGATGAATAGCGGGAAGGTCGAGTTTCAGAATGTGCCGAACCTGTACTACCTCAAAAGTTCGGCGGAGGTGACGAAGATACTCGATCCCGGGGAACAGAAGGAATACGGCATAGGCTATGAGGCCCTGGCGGCGAACGCGGTGATCGAGCCTCCGGTCGAGCCCGGCAAGGCGAAGACGCTGTTCGCTGATTTCATACGCTACAAGGAGCAGGGCAAGCTCTACTCCCAGACGGTCGGTGGCGTGGAGATGGAGGCCGATGGCAACGGACAGTCATACCGCGCTGCCTTTGAATGGCCCTACCAGGCGCCCCCGGACGACTACGTGATAACCGTCTACGCTGTCAGGGATGGGCGGGTCATCGACTCCGCCGAGACCGGATTGGTCGTCAAAGAGGTGGGTGTGGAGAAGGCGCTGACCGAACTGGCGCAGGAAAAAGGCGGTCTTTACGGTATAGCCGCCATCATTGTGGCACTGGCCGCCGGTCTCGGCGTCGGTGTCATCTTCAAGACCGGAGGAGGTGCTCATTGACGGCCTATAAGAACATCATCATAGCTTTCGATGATTCCAAATACAGCAAGGCTGCTCTCATAGAAGCTTTGCACTGGGCGCAGGCTCAT
The DNA here is from genome assembly GCA_913009925.1 of uncultured bacterium. Classification (GTDB taxonomy): domain Bacteria; phylum Actinomycetota; class Thermoleophilia; order BMS3ABIN01; family BMS3ABIN01; genus BMS3ABIN01. The sequence continues at coordinate 2,347 of CAJVWY010000049.1, read as the reverse complement.
GGCAGCAAAGTCACCGTGGTGCACGCCGTTTATCACGATTCGGAGGAGTTCACCGTTTCCAGCAGCCGTTTCGAGAAGCAGCTGCGGGCTGGCAGGAACGCCTGCGAGAAGGTTGTGGGCGAATGCTCGGGAGAGTTCGATGTCGATATCAACTACCTGATACGCGAGGGCGAGCCCCACGAGGTGATAAACACCGTGGCCGACGAGTTGGGAGCCGACCTGATCGCCATGGGCACCTACGGCAGAAGGGGACTGAGAAAGATGATCATGGGCAGCGTGACCGCCAGCGTCATCCCCGATGCTCCCTGCGACGTCCTGGTGGTGAACAAGCCCTGCGAGGATTGCAACGGCGTATACCAGAACATCCTGATCCCGTACGACAATTCGGAGCTGAGCCGGAAGGCGGTGCACAGGACCGCCGGCTTCATCGATTCCAGCGACGTGTCGGTGACGCTCCTGTACGTGGTGCCGCGGTACCAGGAGATGATCGGCTTCTTCAAGTCAGAAACAGTGAAGGAGCAGATCCGCAAGGAAGCGGAAAAGATCGTTCAGGAAGGCGAGAAGCTCGCCAACGAGGATGGAATGAGTGTGAACACAGTGGTTGAGGAAGGACACGCGGCGGACAAGATCACCGCCACCGCCCGGGAGCTGGGGAGCGATCTGATCGTCCTCGGCAGCCATGGCTGGCGAGGCCTGGACAAGGGCATCCTGGGCAGCACCGCGGAGCGGGTAATCACCTACGCCTCAATCCCCGTACTGGTTGTGAGGTGACCCATGCAGGAATACAGACATCTGCTTATCGCAGTAAACGATGCGCCCGGGCCGCTGCAGGAAGGCCTGAAGCTGGCCCGGGAGGAGCGATGCTGGGCTACGGTGCTGAAGGTGGTTCCGCCCTGCGAGGGTGACCTGGACCTCACCGGCGTAGGTGATATCGACAGCGTGCTTGCTTCCGGTGATTATGAGGAAGGCATGAGGCTGAGGGATATCGTGTACGACGCCGGGGTGACGGCCCGGGTGATGGTCGAACAAGGCGATATCGCCGAAACAATCATCCGGGTGGCCGCCCAGCGGAAGTGCGACCTGATCATAATGGGCGCCAGAAAAAACGCCGGGATCATCTACCGCTATCTCAACGGCAACCTGGTGAAGAAGGTCGCTGAAGGCGCCCGCTGCCCGGTAATGGTCGTGGATACGCAGCCGAAGGCCGCGGAGCCGTCTATGCCGCTGTCTACCAACAGGCCGGTACCGGCCTGTTGAGCGGGGTCAGGAGCGGCCGGCAACGGCCAGCCTGAGCGCCTGCTTCACCGCATCGCCGGGCGAAGCCGCCTCGATGACGCCGGCGGGGAGAGCCCCATCCCTGCGAATCTGCCAGCTGTCCAGAAGGATGACCGGGCGTCCGGTCTTGCGCGCCAGGCCGATCTCGGAAAGCGTGCCGAATTCGCCGCCGACGGCGATGACGGCGTCGCCGCTGGACGCCACCGCCAGGTTGCGGGCATGACCGATGCCGGTGAGGACCGTGAAGTCCAGGTAGGGATTGCCCTCGCCGCGGTCCAGGCCGGGCAGGATCCCCAGGGTGCTGCCGCCGGCCTCCCGGGCGCCGCGGCAGGCGGCTTCCATCACGCCACCCATGCCGCCGCAGACCAGCACGGCGCCGGCGCCTGCTATCCGTCGGCCGATCTCAGAGGCAAGCTCTTGGGCGCGGGCGTCGGCGACGCCCGCGCCGATAACGGATATGTACAGTCTGTCATTCGCCATTGCCATATCTTACAGGCGTACCGGGGAATTATTAAGTAGGCAGCGTCCCTGCATTGCACCCCTGTCATCCCCGGGAGCGTCAGCGACGAGGGATCTGCTTTGCTTCTTGAATCTAGCCGGTGTTCAGCGATCGGAGAATGGTGATGGCGGCTTCCTTGCTGAGCGGCTCGTTGAGGTTGCCGCATTTGGGCGACTGGATGCATGATGGGCAGCCCCGGGTGCAGGGGCAGGAGGAGATGAGTTCGAGGACGCTCTCGATCAGCTCCTCGAATCTTTCGAAACCTGTACGCGTGATACCGATACCGCCCGGGTGTCCGTCGTACAGGAAGATCGAGGGACCTCCGGTCTGCCAGTGAAACTCGGTGGAGAGTCCGCCGATATCCCAGCGGTCGCACATGGCGTACAGGGGCAGCAGGGCGATGAGCCCATGTTCCGCCGCGTGCAGGCCGCCGGCAAGCAGCGGCGCCTCTATCTCGGCGGTGATCTCCCCGGTCAGCGGGAACCAGAGCCCCTCGGTGTAAAAGCTCTGCTCAGGCAGGTCCAGGTCTACTATCTCCAGCGAGATCGGAAGAGCGTCGTGTAGGGAAAGAGG
>CAJVWY010000048.1 GCA_913009925.1 uncultured bacterium | reverse complement strand
GAATGTGACTGGAGTTCAGACGTGTGCTCTTCCGATCTGGGGGTCTGGATGATGGTTCCTCTGCCGCCGCAGCGCCGGCAGGGCTGGCTCATGGCGAAGAAACCCTGGTCCCGTGAGGTGACGCCGCGGCCCTGGCAATCGGGACAGGTCATGGGAGAAGTGCCGGGAGCGGCTCCGGAGCCGCCGCAATCGGGGCAGAGGATGTTCTTGTCCACCGCTATCCTGGTGCTCACTCCCCTGAGTGCATCTTCAAAGGAAAGGTTGAGTACATAGTTTATGTCAGCGCCCCGTGGAGCCGCCTGCCGCGTCTGCGTAAAGCCGCCGGCGCCGCCGAACAGGTCGAATATGTCGGAGAAACCGGCGCCTTCACCGAACCCGGCGCCGCCGCGGGCCTGCTGGAACATGGACGGATCGAAATGGAAGCCTCCCGCGCCCTCGGCTGCGTAAACGGACGGGCCGGCATCGTAAGCCTTGCGCTTCTCCTTGTCGGAGAGGATATCATGGGCGTGGGATATCTCCTTGAAGCGCGCCTCAGCTTCCTTGTCGCCCGGATTAGCGTCGGGATGGTATTTACGTGCCAGTTTGCGGTAGGCCTTCTTGATCTCTGCGTCGGTGGCGTTGCGGTCTACGCCCAGGATTTTATAGAGATCATCCATCCCCCTCACCGCCGGAGACGATGACCTTGGCGGGCCGTACGACCTTGTCGTCCAGGCGATACCCCTTTTCCAGGACCTCCATCACCTTCCCCTCCTTCTCGCCGGGGAAGGTACGGCACATAACAGCTTCATGGTGGCTGGGGTCGAAATCCGCGCCTTCGGCCTCGACCTCACTAAGGCCGCGTTTGTTCAGCACGTCAAGCAGCTGGTTATAGACCAGCTCAACGCCTTCGCTGAGTACTTTCTGGTCATGCTCCATCGCCGCGGTAAGAGCACGCTCGAAATTATCCAGCACCGGCAGCAGATCCTCGACCAGGCCGGTAGAGGCACGATGGGCGGCTTCTTCGCTCTCACGCACCACGCGCTTGCGGAAGTTGTCGAATTCAGCCTGGAGCCGCTGAAGCGACTCCAGGTATTCGTCACGTTCGCGCTGGACCTGGTCATGGATCTCCCGGGAGATAACGGCAAGGCTCTCATCGCCGCCGTCATCCCCCTGGTTAGCATCCGCAGCACGCTTGCTGTTCTGTTTTTCATTGTCAGCAGTCATCATCAGATCAACACCATTCAGCTCTGTTCGTCTTCATCAATGATCTCGTAATCAGCATCCTCGATGACCTCATCCTCGGGACCCTCCGAAGCAGCGCCGCCACCACCTGCCGCCTGTGAGGCCTGGGTCTGCTGATAGACCGTCTCGGCCAGCTTGTGGGACGCCTGCATCAGGGTTTCGGTCTTGGCCTTGATATCGGCGGTGTCCTCTCCTTCCAGGGACTTCTTCAGGTCGGCGATGGCGCTTTCGATGCCGCTCCTGGTGTCGTCGTCGATCTTGTCGCCCATCTCCTTGAGCGACTTCTCGGTAGAGTAGATCAGGTTCTCGCCGTCATTGCGCGCGTCGGCCAGTGCCCGCAGTCTCTTGTCTTCTTCGGCGTGAGCTTCCGCGTCCTTGATCATCTGGTTGATGTCATCTTCCTTGATGGCCCCGGTGCCGGTGATCTGGATCTTCTGCTCCTGGCCCGTTCCCAGATCCTTGGCGGATACATGCACGATGCCGTTGGCGTCGATGTCGAAGGTCACCTCGATCTGGGGGACACCTCGCGGCGCGGGAGGTATGCCCAGGAGCTGGAACTTGCCCAGTGTCTTGTTGTAAGCCGCCATCTCCCGCTCACCCTGGAGCACGTGGATCTCCACACTGGTCTGGTTGTCGTCAGCGGTGGAGAAGATCTCGCTCTTCTTGGTGGGGATGGTGGTGTTGCGCTCTATCAGCTTGGTGAACACACCGCCCTTGGTCTCGATACCCAGCGACAGCGGGGTAACATCGAGGAGCAGCACGTCCTTGACCTCGCCGGCGAGTACGCCGCCCTGAATGGCGGCGCCGATAGCGACGACCTCATCCGGGTTGACGCCCTTGTGGGGCTCCTTGCCGGTGACCTTCTTTACCTGCTCCTGAACCGCTGGCATGCGGGTCATGCCGCCGACCAGGATGACCTGGTCGATGTCATTGGCGGTGATGCCGGCATCCTTGATGGCCTGCTTCATGGGATCCACCGTCTTTTCCACCAGGTCGGCGGTGAGTTCGTTGAGCTTGGAACGCGTCAGCTCCATGGTGAGGTGCTTGGGGCCGCCGGCGTCGGCGGTGATGAACGGCAGGTTGATATTGGTGGTCGCGGCGGTGGAGAGCTCTATCTTGGCCTTCTCTGCGCCTTCCAGCAGGCGCTGGATGGCCATCTTGTCTTCCCGCAGGTCGATGCCCTGCTCCTTCTTGAACTCGTCCGCCATCCAGTCGACGATGCGCTTGTCGAAGTCATCGCCGCCAAGATGGTTGTTGCCGCTGGTGGCCTTGACCTCGAAGACACCTTCACCCAGTTCCAGGATGGAGACGTCGAAAGTGCCGCCGCCCAGGTCGAAAACCAGTATGGTCTGGTCGCTCTCCTTGTCCAGCCCATAGGCAAGGGAGGCTGCTGTGGGCTCATTGATGATCCGTTTTACATTGAGGCCGGCGATACGCCCGGCATCCTTGGTGGCCTGGCGCTGGGCGTCCTCGAAGTAGGCCGGCACAGTAATGACTGCGTCGTCAATCTTCTCGCCCAGGTAGTCCTCGGCGTCCCGCTTGAGCTTCTGCAGTATCATCGCTGAGATTTCCTGCGGCTTGTACTCCTTGCCTCCTGCCTTGATGATGACATCGCCCTCCGCGTTACTGGTGACCTCGTAAGTCACCAGCTTCTCCTCATCGCGCACATCGGACTCCTTGCGGCCCATGAAGCGTTTGATCGAGGAGATGGTATTATCAGGATTGGTGACCGCCTGTCGCTTGGCGACCGTACCCACCAGCCGTTCCCCGTCCTTGGTGAATGCCACCACCGAAGGAGTGGTGCGTCCGCCCTCGGAGTTGGGTATGACTGTCGGTTCACCGCCTTCCAGAACGGCAACGCACGAATTGGTGGTGCCCAGGTCGATTCCTATTATTTTTCCCATTTTGGTCCTCCTTGGTGTTGGAAATTTATTAAGATCATATTAAGTCTTAAGATATTATATAATCTTAGTGACATACTATCATATTTTAGACGCATGCAATACACAATGGTTTCACGTTCATTAACGTATATGCCCGATATCGCGGTTTAATAACCGTCTAATAGCCTCAGTAATATGAGCATGTACACTTTTGACATTTGAATAACCATGTACGCTTGAGATAAAGTTATCTGCGTATCAGGGGGATACATTCGGAGGAGTGGGTGTGGGGAGCAAAAGGTTATCGCATGGCGTGGCAGCCAGGCTGTCGCGTTATCTGCAGATCCTGGCTCAGACCAGGAAGGCCGGCCGCAGCGTAATATCCTCCCAGGCGCTCAGTGGGTACTCCGGCATCAACTCCACGCAGATAAGGCGGGACCTGTCCTCCTTCGGCAGGTTCGGCAAGCGCGGAGTTGGCTACAACGTTGATAACCTCATCGCCAGCATCAAGGAGATTCTGCATACCTCCGGCCGGCATAATATCGCTCTCATGGGCAGCGGCAAGCTGGGTTCCGCCATAGCTGATTCAGACATGTTTATGGACCATGGTTTCCACATAGCTGCCATGTTCGATGTGGATCCGGCCAGGGTGGGAAAGTACGTGGGCCTGCTGCAGGTGCAGCATGTATCCGAACTGAAACAGGCGGTGGCGGATAATAATATTATCGTCGGCGTCATCGCCGTCCCCTCAGAAGCGGTCCAGGACAGCGCCGACGCGCTGATAGAGGCGGGTGTGAGGATAATCTTTAATTACAGTGACGCGCTGGTGGATGCGCCCCCGGGGACCACGGTACACTCCTTGAGCCCTGCAGGAGAGCTGCTATATGCCCTGTATTTTTATCTGGCCTGAAGGGGGGGCGGCGGCAGCCGCGGGCCATGGAAACGCGGCGGAGTTGATGAGATGGCAGAAAAGAAAAGTGCCTCCAGAAGGAGGCGCTTTTTTGATATATGATAAGCGTTACAGCCCATCGCGCTGTAACCGGGCGTCAGTAGAGCATTTCATCCAGGTTGCGGTTTTTCAGGAGGTAAGAGAAAAATTCGACGACTTTCTGGTCATAGTCCTGCTGCCGCGGGGATTTATCTACATAAAGTGAGGAGATGGGGTCCAGCTTTCTCTGGTGGTCGTGACAGTATTCCCGGCCACCTTCGTGCACGACCCATTTGCTGCATCCGGGGGCTTTGCACTTGTTCATCTTCTTTCCCATGGAGACCATCCTGCTCCTTCTCAACGCCGGATGGGAGTGTGGCGCTCATCCGGCTAGGGAATTTAAACAATTATAATCTATTTCCCTATATTTGGAAAGAGCTAATTGAGTTTCTTAACATAAAACGGAGGTTGATGTTATGTCCCGCCGCACGAAGATCATAGCTACATATGGACCTGCAACTGAAGGCGAGGTGAAGCTGAGGCAGCTGCTGGACGCGGGCATGGATGTCATCCGCTTCAATTTCTCACATGGTGGGCATGGCGAATACGCTCAGGCGATAGCAGCGGTGCGCACCATCTCATCGGAAGCCGGACGGCCGCTGGCGGTTATAGCGGACCTGCAGGGTCCGAAGATCCGGGTGGGGGAGATGCCCGGGGGCGGCATAGAGTTGATCAAGGGACAGCAGGTAGTACTGACCTCCAGAAGAGTAGAAGGTAACCAGGAGCTGGTGCCGGTCAACTTCGCAGATCTGGGCTCTACCGTCAGCAAGGGCAGCCATATTCTCCTGGATGACGGACGCATAAGCCTCAAGGTGCTGGAGGAGCCTGAAGGCGATGACGTTATCTGCCGCGTGCTGGAGGGCGGTCCACTGGAATCCCGCAAGGGGGTGAACTTCCCCGGAGAGACCATTTCTCTGCCGAGCCTGACCAGCAAGGATATCCAGGACCTGGGCTTCGCCCTGCAGGCCGGTGTCGACTACATCGCCATTTCCTTCGTCAAATCCGCGGACGATATTCGGGAGTTGAGAGAGCTTATCAGCGAAAGAACCGAAAGGGCGGTGAAGATCATTGCCAAGATCGAGCGGCATGAAGCCATCGGCAACGTTGACGAGATAATCGAGGCCAGCGATGTGGTGATGATAGCTCGCGGCGATCTGGGCGTGGAGATAGCGCCGGAGCGCGTACCTTACTGGCAGAAAGAGATCATCGCCCGTGCTCTCGACAGGTCGCGCACGGTGATCACGGCGACGCAGATGCTGGAGTCCATGATCGAGCGGCCGACACCGACACGTGCCGAGGCCAGTGACGTGGCCAACGCCATCTACGATGGCAGTGACGCCATCATGCTCTCGGGGGAGACCGCCGTGGGAAAATACCCGGTGGAGGCCGTAGCCACTATGAACCGCATCGCCCGCACGGTGGAGTCGACGCTCAAGCGGCAGGAGCCCATAAAGTATCCCGTGCAAAAGACGGTGACCAGAGCCATCAGCACCGCCGCCTGCGAGCTCTCCGACTCACTCAACGCCCGCGCCCTGGTGACTCCCACGAGTTCCGGAACCACGGCGCAGATAGTTTCCAAGCACCGTCCCCATGCGCCGATATTGGCGGTGACTTCCAAACGGGACGTGGTAAACCAGTTGGCGCTGATGTGGGGGGTGGAGCCCTTCCTGGTGCAGCCGGCACGAACGACGGACGACATGTTCGAAAAAGCTGTTTCAATCGCGGTCGATAGCGGGCTGGCCAAGCCCGGGAGCGTGATAGTGATTACCGCCGGCGTACATGTGAACGTCCCTGGCACCACCAACCTCATCAAGGTGCATCGGGTTGAATAACCGGTTGCGCATGCAGGGTAGCGCCCTGCGACGGCGAAATAAAAGAAAATAAGCCGGCGTATGGAGGTAATATTTGGCCGTGAGGGCGGTGAGCGTAACAACCAGGCTGGGAACGAGGACCAGGCGCCGGGGATTGTGGCGGCTGGTCCTGTTACTGGTCATGCTCCTCATCGCCGCATGTTATATATCTCCGGTCAGGGCCTACGTGGAACGCAGCAACCAGATTGAGAGTGAGCGGGCAGCTACGCAGGAGTTGCAACAGCAGCACGATGGGCTGCTGACGGAGAAGGAGCGCCTGCAGCAGAACGAGTACGTGGAGCAGGTGGCGCGGCGTGAACTGGGTTTGGTAAGGCCCGGAGAACAGCCTTTCGTGGTCAAGGACCTTAATCGCAGCAACAGCCAGGTAAGAGCTGCAGAAGCAGTTGGGCCGGAGCAGACGGAAAACGCTCCCGCGGCGCCAGCCGCCTCGGACAACCTGTTAACCAGGCTGCTGCCCTGAACGGTGGCCGGCGGGAATTTTCACGGTTGCAGTAAAGAACAGGTGGTCGCGGCTCAGCTTGGTAGGGAAGCCTCGATCCCCTTCGAGGTGGCCGTGGTCTGTCCCTTCGGTTGGCCGGCAGTGATCAGTAACGAACCGGTGACGCCTGAGGGAGCCCCCAATCCCAATCTCTACTATCTGACATGTCCTTACCTGATAAAAGAGCTGTCGAGACTGGAGGACGGGGGATTCACGGAGAGATTGCAGGAAAGGCTTGACAGGGACAGGTCACTGGCTGAGGGCATGAAAGTTGCGCAGGAGGGCCACCGCCGTCAATGGACGATGGCGCTGCGGGGCCGGAAGCCGGCTGGCGGGGCTGGGTCTCCCACCATCGGCGGTGCCGGCGATGACCGCCGGGTCAAATGCCTGCACGCGCACTTCGCCTATCACCTTGTTTATGAAAGCTATGGGGTCGGTGTGCTCATAGGCGACCAGCTGGCGGAGCTATGGTGCAGTGACCAGCGGTGCCGCCGGCTGACAAGCAACGGGGATGGGTAAGAGATGTCCACCAGGCGCGTGACGATAGTCGATACCGGCACCAACTCAACCAGGATGCTTATCGCTGATGTTGAAGGAAGCATCATAAAGGAAGTGTCCAGGGATACACAGATAACCAGGCTGGGTGAGGGCGTGCAGGAGCATGGGCGACTGTCGCCGGAGGCGATGCGCCGCGTGGAACGCTGTTTCTCGGGATACCGGAAGATATCCAGGTACCTGGAAAGCGATGACGAACTGCTGCTGGCGACCAGCTCGGTTCGTGACGCGGCCAACGGTGAGGCTTTCATCGCATCGCTGGCGAAAGGCGCCGGCTTTGATTACAGGATATTGAGCGGTGAACAAGAGGCGGGCCTGGCCTTTGCCGGCGCGTCCATAGGGCAGCCGGAAGAGGTCAGGCTGATGCTTGTGGACGCGGGCGGCGGCAGCACCGAGATAGCCGCCGGCTCCGGCGGTGTGGCCGACTACACAGTCAGCATCAATCTGGGCTGCGTCAGGCTCAAGGAGACCATGCTTTCGCGGGACCCGCCGGATCCGGCGGAGATGGATGCCGCCGCCGCCCATATCCAGCTGCTGCTCCGGCAGGCGCTGGATGTGAACCGGCTGGGTGAGCCGAACAGGGTGCTGGCGGTAGCCGGCACGGCCACGTCCCTGGCCGCCATAGACCTGGGCCTGGAAGAATATGACCGTGAAAGGATCCACGGGCATGTGATGGGCAGGGACAGGTTACAGGAGCTAACGTACAAACTGGCTGCCATGAAGGTCAGCGAACGCAGAAAGATGACGACGCTGGAAAAGGGGCGGGCCGACGTGATAGTAGCGGGAGCGCTGATACTGACAGGGGTCATGGTTTCAGCCGGAGTCGATGAGATCATAATAAGCGAAAACGACCTGCTGGATGGCGCAGCGCTCAGGTATGCCAGACGCGAATTATAGGAAGGCTTTTCTTGGCCACCGGCGGCGGCGGCGCATATAATCGGATAGGATGCCCGAGTGGTGGAACTGGTAGACACAAGGGACTTAAAATCCCTCGCCTGTTCAGGTGTGTGGGTTCGACTCCCACCTCGGGCACCAGGAAAACCCCCGGTTACCCCCTGTTGTTGTGGAGATCGGAAGAGCACACGTCTGAACTCCAGTCACATTCCTTTATCTCGTATGCCGTCTTCTGCTTGAAAAAAAAAACAAATACAGAAACAGAAACACAGATGAGGGCTGTCATGCCATACAACATAACATCGTGTAGTATCATTAA
>CAJVWY010000047.1 GCA_913009925.1 uncultured bacterium | reverse complement strand
CCCGGCGCAGCCGCCGGCAGGCGTCTTCCATCCCGGGGAACAGAAAGGGGTCGTGGATGGTTCCCTCTGACAGAAGGAACCCACGGGCGGTTTCAGGATCGGTATAGCCGCGGCGGGCGAGGACCGTGGCCATGATCTCACTCGTCCCCAGTGAACGGCAGAGCTTTCTGACGGTGTCATAAGACAGGGGAGAGGTATGCCATGGCTCTGGTTGCATCGGATGCATCCTAACAACCGCTTCGGATGTAAGCAATCAATGTGTATTGAACCTGGGTACGGCGTACGCCCTCTGCGGGGCAGCCAAATATTATCAATACAACGGTGTTTCTGGCATAATGTTCCAGGGTATCTACATAGTACCCCTTACAAAGGAGGTGAACGTGCTGAAAGACAAGGTAGAGGAAGCTTTGGCGAGAATCAGGCCCGCGCTCCAGCAGGATGGTGGTGACCTGGAACTGATAGATGTAAGTGACGACGGCGTCGTCAAGGTCAAACTGACGGGAGCATGCGGCAGTTGTCCCATGTCACAGATGACCCTCAAGCATGGCATCGAGCAGAGGTTGCGGGAAGAGGTCCCCGAGGTGGCAATGGTGGAGGCGGTCTGATTACCGGCTTTTCATAAACAGCAACACAAAAGCGGCCGTAAGCACGGCCGCTTTCTCATCCGTAAACTTTTCTCTAATGATCCTCTTGTTACGGCGACGGCGGAACTGGAATGCTGCACTGGAAGTCCGGGCATTCGAAGGTAGTATCGCGTAGATTCTCCAGCTTGGTCAGCACCGGTTTTACGTATATGGATTTTCCGGTTTCCTTCAATTCGTTTGCCACCTCCTTACCAGATTGAGCAGTAGCTCCGGTTCAAATCTTGTTAATTGTACCATCTTTAACTGAATTTGACCAGACCCGGGAGGTGCCGGTTCTTATGACTCCTCTTTCTCCGCCTGGACCTGCTCGATAATCTTCCGGGACAGGTGCGCCGGCACCTCGTCATAGCGCAGGAACTCCATGGTGTAATCGCCCCTGCCGCTGGTCATGGAGCGGAGATCGGGCATGTAACTGAGCATCTCCGCCAGGGGCACTTCGGCGTTTACCTGGCTGTTCTTCCCCTTGGGTTCCATGCCCAGCACTTTTCCGCGCCGTGAGTTCATGTCGCCGATGACATCGCCCACGTTTTCCTCGGGGACGGTTACCTGGACACTCATGATCGGCTCGAGGATGACCGGATTGGCTTCGGCCACCGCCTTCCTCATGCCCATGGACGCGGCGATTTTGAAGGCCATCTCCGAGGAGTCCACCGGGTGGTGCGAGCCATCGTAAACAGTGACGCTCATATCCACCAGGGGGCTGCCGGATAGGTCCCCCTCCTTCATGAACTCGATGACACCTTTTTCCACGGCCTGAATAAAACCCTTGGGGATGGCGCCGCCAACCACCTTGTCGATGAACTCGAAGCCGGCTCCGTGCTCCAGCGGTGTGACCTCCAGCCAGCAGTCGCCATACTGGCCGCGGCCGCCGGTCTGTTTCTTGTACTTGCCCTGGGCCTTGGCGGACTTGCGGATAGTCTCCAGGTAAGGTACACGCGGCGGCTTGAGGTCCACCTCGACGCCGAAGCGCTCCTTCATACGGCCCACGACAACCTCCACGTGCACCTGGCTCATGCCCGAGATTATGAGTTCGTTGGTCTGGGGATCCCGCTTCACCACCAGGGTCGGGTCCTCTTCCTGGAGTCGTTTGAGGGAAGTGCCTATCTTCTCCTCGTCGCCCTTGCTCTTGGGCTCTACGGCGAAGGACATCACCGGGTGCGGCAGCTTGAGCGGCGGGAACACGATCTTCTGTGAGTCCTGGCAGAGTGTATCGCCGGTGTCGGTCGCCTTAAGCTTGGCCACGGCGCCGATATCGCCAGGCCCCAGCGCGTCGATCGCCTGGCTCTCCTTCCCCTGAAACTGCAGGAGCTGGCCGATGCGCTCTTTGGTCTTGCTGGCCGAGTTGTACACGTTGCTGTCGCTCTTTAAAACTCCCGAAAAGACCCTGAAGGCATTGATGCGGCCGCTGAACGGGTCGGCCATTGTCTTGAACACGAAGGCGGCCAGCGGACCATCCGGCTTGCCCGCCAATTCGATCTCTTCCTCCGTATCCGCGTCGATAGCGACCACCGGTCCACGCCGAGCGGGGGAGGGGATAGCGTCGATCATCAGATCGAGCATCAGGTCCGCGCCTATGGTCCTGATGGCGCAACCCGCGCCCACGGGGAACACGGTGCCGGCGGCGACACCGGCCTTGAGCGCCGCCATCAGTTCTTCGTTGCTCAACTCCTCGCCCTCCAGGTACTTCTCCATCACGGCGTCGTCGTTCTCAGCGATGGCATCCATGAGTCTCTCCCGGTACTCCTCGATCTCGCCCGCCATATCGTCGGGGACCGCCTCCTGGGAGGCCTTGCCGCCGTCGTATATGTAAGCCTTAAGGGAGACGAGGTCCACGATCCCCCGGAAATCATTCTCGGCGCCTATGGGTAACTGGGCGGCCACGGCTCCCTGTCCGAAGCTTTCCTGGAGCTGATCTACGACGCCGTGGAAATCCGCCCTCTCCCGGTCCATCATGTTTACGAATATCAGACGGCTGACGCCGTTGTCCTCACAATAGCCCCAGAGGCGTTCATGCTGCACCTCCACACCCGACGGCGCGTTGACGACCATGATGGCGCCCTCTACCACCCGCAGGGAGGCGATGGTATCGGCATGGAAACTGGGATCGCCGGGGGTATCGATCAGGTTGACCTTGCGTTCGCGCCAGGAGAGGTGGCAAAGGGACGAGGAGATGGAGTGCTGGCGTTTCTTTTCATCTTCTTCATAGTCAGCCACCGTCGAGCCCTGCTCGACCGTGCCCTTGCGGTTGATCTCCCCCGCGGAATAAAGCAGGGCTTCCGTCAGGCTGGTCTTGCCGGTCCCACGGTGGCCGATCACAGCTACATTTCTGATTCTTGCAGGGTCTACAGCGGGCATATGATCGACTCCTTTTCCGAGGTTACAGGATAGAGATTTTATCCCTTTGAAGTGAGGATTGCCACAGAATTCATTCGACCCTCTGGATACCGTTGGCTCTGGCGCTTACATGCGGGACTGTATGCACCACGCCCAGGCTTGCTAGGTCGATCACATATAGGGTGCTGTCCGCTCCCGGCTCGGTGCCGGCAGTAAACAGGTATCTGCCGTCGGCGCTGAAGGCGCCGTCCATATATTCCGTGGCCGGTGAGCCTGACGGCTGGATCGTCGCCAGCACCGTCATGGTTCCGGGGTCCACCTTGGTTATCGCCCCTTGGCCCATGATGAACAGGGAAGCCCCGTCCGGCGCGGTTACCACTTGGTGGGGCTGGGGGACGGGCAGGGCCAGGGAACCGGACACCGTTTCAGCCGGCCAGGAGAGCTTGAACAGGACCGGACCGCCGGCGCCGATACCGCTGATGAATGCCGCGCTGTCATCCGCCGCCCAGGAGATTCCGCGGGCGGCGGTCAGGGCGGGAACAGCAAGTTCCCGGTCATCCAGCCTGCCCGTATCCGGGTCCAGGATGAAGAAGCGGCCGCCGTCGGTAGAGATACCGTCGGCCGCGTATAGCAAACCGTCCGGTGCAGGGACCAGGGTGAGTAGAGACAGGGAGGGTGAATTGATCGTATTGTTGCCGCGGCTCCAGTTGTTGCCGTTCCAGTGGAACTGGTCGATCCTGCCATTGGCGAGGCTGGATACGTACATGGTGCTGCCGTCGCCGGTGACATAGACGTCACTGGGGCCGGCGGCCAGGGTCTGTTCCACCGTTTTCTCTACAAAACCGCTGACATTGTCATAGACGCGGATGCTTCCCCAGCTGTCAATGGGTCCGGCCTCGTCGGCCAGATACAGAAGGGCGCCCTGCCAGTCGTCTGTCCTTGCTATCTCTTTACGCTGGGGCGCGGATGTATCAGGCTCTGTCGCGATGCAGCCGGATGTATAAAGCAGCGTCACGGCAAACAGCAAAAGGATGGCGGTGGAGATTATGTTTTTTGGCATGAAAGTCGTGGAATGCATCTCTTTGATTTATATCACTTATTGCCCCATTCCGCTCCCGGGGCCGTTTGGCCGCGTTACAATGGGGAATAATGCAAATGACGGCGGTTTCCGCCATATCAACGGCTTACGAAAGGAAAACACCGGCATGAAGGTCAAGTGTCCAGGCAGCGATGTTGAGATAACGATGGTCGACTGCCCAAAATGCGGTATCGAAGTGGAACTGTTCACCGGTGACGCCAAGGCGAAGTGCACCGGGTGCGGCCAGTGGGTACCCCGCGAGGTGGCATCCTGTATCGAATGGTGCCCCGGTGCGTCGCAGTGTTTCAGCCACGCCTTCAAGGAACAGAAAAAAACCGGCAAGCAGGGAGAGGACGCCGGGGGCGGATGATTGAAACCGCTCCGGGGAGACACCGTCCCGGGGTTAACCACGGAATCTGCGTCGACATTCCGGCACTATAGATAAAATACCTGCAATTGCCGGTATTTTTATTGCTGTTTTCAGCCGGTATTTCCCATAGCGACAACGGTTTGACAAACAATGAGCGCGGTATTATACTTCCCGATTGGCACTCTATGTAGGTGAGTGCCGACATAATCGGTTCATCAAGGAAAACAAGAAAAAGCAACAGTGAAGGAGGGTCGTTTTAATGAATCTGAAGCCTTTGGAAGACCGGGTGATAGTCAAGACCATGGAAAGCGAGGATGTCACGGCCAGCGGCATCGTGCTGCCCGACACCGCGCAGGAGAAACCTCAGCGGGGCAAGGTCATCGCTGTGGGTGAGGGCAAGCTCAAGAAGGATGGTACGCGGATGCCGATGGACATCGCTGAAGGTGACGAGGTCATCTACAGCAAGTACGGAGGCACCGAGGTCAAAGTTGAAGGCGAGGAACTGCTGATCATGAAGTCCAGCGACATTCTTGCCAAGATTGTATAGCGACTGAAAGGAGTGAGAGTTATGGCGAAAGACATAAAGTTCGACGAAGAAGCGCGTAGAGCCCTGGAAAGGGGCGTCAATACGCTTGCGGACGCGGTAAAGATTACCCTGGGCCCCAAGGGCCGGTACGTGGTGCTCGACAAGAAGTTCGGCGCGCCCACAATCACCAACGACGGTGTAACCATCGCCCGTGAGATCGAGGTCGAGGATGTATTCGAGAACCAGGGCACCCAGTTGGTGCGCGAGGTGGCTACCAAGACCAACGACGTCGCCGGCGACGGCACCACTACGGCTACGCTGCTGGCCCAGGCGATCGTCCGTGAGGGCCTGCGCAACGTGGCGGCCGGCGCCAACCCCATGGCCCTCAAGCGTGGTATCGAGAAGGCTGTGGATGCCGCGGTGGATGGCATCAAGAAGCAGGCCATGGAAATCAGCGGCAAGGAAGATATCGCCCGCGTCGCCACTATTTCCGCTGACGACCGGGTTATCGGCGATGTTATAGCCGACGCCATCGAGAAAGTGGGCAAGGACGGCGTGGTCAACGTGGAGGAAGGGCAGACCTTCGGTATGGACCTGGAGTTCACCGAAGGAATGCAGTTCGACAAGGGTTACCTTTCTCCTTACATGATCACCGACCAGGAGCGCATGGAAGCTATCCTGGAGGAGCCCTTCATCCTGATGGCTAACCAGAAGATCGGCGCCGTACAGGACCTGCTGCCCGTACTGGAAAAAGTGATCCAGAGCGGCAAGCCCCTGCTGATTATCGCCGAGGACGTGGAAGGCGAAGCGCTGGCCACCCTGGTGGTCAACAAGCTGCGCGGCACCTTCACCGGGCTGGCCGTGAAGGCTCCCGGATTCGGTGAGCGCCGCAAGCGCATGCTCGAGGATATCGCCATCCTCACCGGCGGCGAAGTCATCAGTGATGAGCTGGGTCTCAAACTGGAGAACACTACGGTTGAACAGTTGGGCCGGGCCCGCAAGGTAGTGGTGACCAAGGATAACACCACCATTATTGACGGTGGTGGCAAGGCCGCAGACATAAAGGGCCGCATCAAGCAGATCAAGTCCGAGATCGAGTCGACCGACTCCGATTTCGATCGCGAGAAGCTGCAGGAGCGCCTGGCCAAGCTGGCCGGCGGCGTAGCCGTGGTCAAGGTTGGCGCGGCTACCGAGACCGAGATGAAAGAGAAGAAGCACCGCGTCGAGGATGCTCTCAACGCCACCCGGGCTGCCCTGGAAGAGGGTATCGTCTCCGGCGGCGGCGTGGCGCTGCTCAATACCATCAAGAACGTGCAGAAGGTCAAGCTCGCTGATGACGAACAGACCGGTGTAAATATCATCGCCCGGGCTCTGGAGGAGCCTCTTAGGCAGCTGGCGGACAATGCCGGCCTCGAAGGTTCGGTAGTCGTCAATGAAGTAATGGGCTCCAAGGTCGGTATCGGCCTTAACGTCGCCACCGGCGAGTACGAAGACATGGTAAAGGCCGGGATCATCGATCCGGCACTGGTGACCAGGTCCGCGCTGCAGAACGCGGCCTCCATCGCCAAAAACATCCTCACCACGGAATGCGTAGTGGCCGAGCTCCCGGAAGATGAACCGTCTGCTCCCATGATGCCGCCCGGCGGCGGGATGATGTAGGGATAATAAACAGATGTCTCCGCGGGAAATGCACCCGCGGCAGCGTTACCGGCAACACGACAGCGGGCCCACCGGGGCCCGCTGTTTTACCCCGGACAGCGAAAGACCCTCGAAAATGAGGGCCTTTCGCCGGGTATAAGGGATGAAGGGGTGAAACAGGCACACACCCTTCTGCATCTCTTTCTACCCCTTTTCCGGAATTCCTCTCAAGTATTCTTTCATCAAATGGTTAATATTGGACAATATTTATCATATTAACAAACAGGTTACAGCCATGTTTTAATACCAAATAGTCCCAAGAGGTCAATTAATGAGATTAGGCGATCTTGACAAGTTCCTGTGCCAGGTCTTTGAGCAATTGCCAATTATTGATATGAATCAGCCAGCGTTCGGGTATTGCTTCAAAGCCGAAGGCGGCGCCGGCGAGGGCACCGGTCACCGCGCCGATAGTATCGGCGTCGCCACCCAGGTTCACGGCGCTGCTGACCGCCTGCTCAAAGGAATCATGATGGACCAGCGCCCAGATGGCGCACTCCAGGGTTTCGAGAACGTGGCCGCCGGGGTTAAGCACGCCGGCGTCGGCGCTGAGGGCCGCGTTGCGGGCGCGCTCCAGCACCGGGAAGTATACGTCACCACGATGGCCACAGATTGCCAGAGCGCTGTCGACCGCGTGGGTTATCTCTGAACCGGAAAGCAGTTCGGCTATGATCAGATTGACGAAGGCGCATGACCACTGGCAGGACGCATGGGGATGGGTTATCCGCGAGCTGAGGCGGCTGTTCTCGATAAGTACCGCGTGCGTGGCATGATCAATCAGGGCTACGGGGGCACAGCGCATCAGGGAACCGTTGCCCGCACTCTGTGGATTCTGCGCCTGGACTTTCAGTGAGGATATTTCCCAGTCCTCACCGCCGGCCATCCTGTCCAGAACGGAAGTGGTGTGGGTACCCAGGCCTTTGGGTTGCAGGAGGTACCATAGAGAGAAACGATCGGCGATATCGGCAGGGTCCAGACCGCGTCGGGCCAGCAGGCTTTCGGCTATGGCTATGGTCTGAGCCGTATCGTCGGTGGTCTCGCCCGGATCCAGACCCAGATGGCCGCC
Source organism: uncultured bacterium (assembly GCA_913009925.1). Classification (GTDB taxonomy): domain Bacteria; phylum Actinomycetota; class Thermoleophilia; order BMS3ABIN01; family BMS3ABIN01; genus BMS3ABIN01. The sequence continues at coordinate 787 of CAJVWY010000047.1, read as the reverse complement.
GCCGACCATTTCCATCAGGAAGCCGTACCGGCCGGCGATCTCGGCGGCGGTAAGGCCTTCTACCGGTCCTCCCAGGGCGTCGCCCACGGCCAGACCCACCAGGCTTCCGGCTGCCTGGTCAAGGACGATCTCCGCGGGTCTTTGTTCAATATCCATCTTTCAACCTACCAGTTCACCGGTCTGGGACGTGTCATAGCCGCCCAACTCCATAACCCTGTCCCGGAAGCTCTGGGTCCGGATGACCGACAGCAGAGCCTGTATTTTGTTGCTGTCGAAATATCTACCCGGTATGGCCAGATCATAGCGCTCCGTGGCTACGGGGATGAAATCCAGCTTCAGAGCCCGTGCCGCCGCCAGGATTCCCAAACCCGCATCCGCCACACCGTCCTTGACAGCCGCAGCAACCGACATGTGGGTATATTCTTCCCGTTCGTAGCCGGATATATCAGCCGCGTCAATATCTGACTGTTTCAGCTTATAGTCTAGCAAAACCCTGGTACCCGCGCCCTTCTGCCGGTTTATGAATATTATATCGTTGCGGACAAGGTCTTCCACCCCGGTCATATTTTTCGGGTTGCCGACGGCGATCATCAGACCCTGCTCGCGGAACACCAGGTTGAAGATCGGAAGAGCGTCGTGTAGGGAAAGAGTGTAGATCTCGGTGGTCGCCGGATCATTAAAAAAAAAACCCCCCCCCCCCCCCTCCCCTCCCCCCCCCCCCCCTCCCCTCCTCCTTCTCTACCTTTTTTCCATCTTCTCATCTCTCTTCATCCACCCCACATCTCTT
>CAJVWY010000046.1 GCA_913009925.1 uncultured bacterium | reverse complement strand
GACAGCAAAATGAGTGTTGTGGATAACCGATCTTGTTAGCGCTGATTTTTATTATTTTATTTATTCTTTTTTTTTTTCAAGCAGAAGACGGCATACGAGATAAAGGAATGTGACTGGAGTTCAGACGTGTGCTCTTCCGATCTCGTCCAGCTGCTCTTTGCAGGCTTCCACGGCCTGGCCGCGGTCCTCACCGAAGAGCTGGACACTGTCGTTGGCCATCAGTTCCACCAATGTATTGCAATCAAGATCCGCCGACGCGGTAACGAACTTCTCGGCGACCACTGAAGGGCTGTCGCCGCCGCAACCGAACACGGGCAAGATCAGCGCCAGCAGCAGGCCGGTCATCGCCAGGATTATCCTGTACTTCCCTTTCATCGTTTCCCCTTTCAATCGCTCTTCCTTGAATAGCTGCGTTCCACTCCTGACCGCCGGGGCGCTGCCCGCGGCAGCGTAATACCTATCTCAGCTTCCACTCTCCGTCCTCTTTGACCAGAGCGGTCTCCTGCTCACTTTCCTCGCCGCCGCCGGCCGCGGCCGGTCCGGTTACCCTCACTTTAAACTTGACGACGGCGCCATCGCCGTCTATCTCCTCGCTGATGATCTCCAGGTTCTCCATCCGCGACCCTTCGACCCAGTTCGCCTCCAGGGCGGCCACGAACTCCTCGCGGGAGATGCTTTCCCTGGTACCGGCCGATGAGAGTTCATAGACAGCGGCGAAATCACGATTGTTCAATGCGTCAACGAAATCCTCAACGGTTTTGCCCGGGCCGTTGCCGCCACAGCCACCGGCTGTCAGGATTGCCGATATTAACATGGCGCCGACGGCCAGCGCCAGCATGATGTGCCATCTCCTCATGGAGTCCCCCTCTTTGAATAAAAAAATCTGTTGGCGGTCACCGGGGTGCTGTGTCCGAACCGGCGTCTGTCATCAGCCACCGCGGCCGGATATCTTCCTGCTTGCCAGGGACCATGCATGCCGGGCGATGCGCCGCCAACCACCGGTCTGGAAGTGAAAACGCAGGCGCCGGGAATAAAAGGCTGGACCTTTGCGTTCCACCGGCGGCAGCCACGCCAGGAAGGCGGGGTCGCCATTATCCGCCCGGGCTTCACCGGCGTCCGGCGGCTGACCCGCCGGCAGCCTGCCGGCGATAAGTGTTCCCCAATCCACCGCGAAAAGCTTGCCCGAGTCGCTGAAAAAAGAGAGCGCCCCGGCGGCGCCGGACTGGACCAGCACCACATCCGAGTCCCGGGCCAGCAGGCCCAGATTACGCTGATTATAGTAAACCACGGCGAAGCCGGGATGGGAGACCGTGCTGATGGCGGGCATGCACAGGATGACATCGTGGCCGCCGGACAGCGCTTCCGCCAAGCGCCAGGAGGCGTTATCCACAGCCGCCTCCGGGCTGTCCACCTTTTCAGACGCCACCACCAGCACCCGCTGGCGTTCGGGTGAGAGTCTGTTCGCTGTTGTTTCCATACCAGGAGTTTACGCATATCTGGCGGCGGTTTGAAGGGGCTGAGCACCGAAAGAGCGGGGCTCCGCATGATTTGACACTCGTTTTTTTTTGCTCTAATATCCATCTTTGCGCCTGAATTCCGGCTGGTTCACTAATCCATGAAGACTTCTATGAAGACATATGTAGCAAAACCTGCAACAATCGAGCGTGACTGGCGCCTGGTTGATGCCCGAGGGCAGCACCTGGGACGGCTGGCTACACGCATCGCCAATACGCTTCGTGGCAAGAACAAGCCCGAATATACCCCGCACATCGATACCGGCGATTTCGTCGTGGTGATCAATGCGAAGCGCATCGCCGTCACCGGCAACAAGATGCAGGACAAGATCTATTACCGCCACTCCGGGTATCCCGGCGGTCTAAAGGAAAGAAACCTGGCCCAGATGATGGACAGAAAGCCGGAAGAGGTGCTTCGGCTGGCGGTCAAGGGCATGATGCCCAAGAACCGGCTGGCGCGGGCACAGCTGAGGAAGCTGAAGATCTACGCCGGCCCCGACCATCCTCATGAGGCGCAGCAACCTAAGGAGTTCGAGCTTGGTTAGTTATTCGGCAACCGGCAAACGCAAGACGGCGATCGCCCGCGTGAGGCTTTCACCGGGAGACGGCAAGATAACCGTCAACGACCGGCCGCTGGAGGAGTACTTCAGCCGCGAACGGCTGCGTACCGAGGTACAGATGCCGCTGAAAGCCACGGGCACGGACAACCGCTTTGATGTCACCGCCAATATCATCGGCGGCGGTATCGGCGGTCAGGCAGGGGCCCTCCGTCATGGCATCGCCAGGGCGTTGCTCAAGGCTGACGACTCCCTGCGCAAGGAGCTGCGCGTGGGCGGTTTTCTCACACGGGACTCCCGCATCACGGAACGCAAGAAGGCCGGCCTCAAGGGCGCCCGCAAGCGTCCGCAGTTCTCCAAGCGCTGACCCGGCGGCTTCTTCCGGTGCCCGCTGTACCGGTTCCTTTTGCCAAATCATCTCTCCCCCGCATGCTATGGCCATCCTGACCATCAACCTCGACCGGATCGAGCATAATACCCGCCTAGTAAGGAATCTGATCGAGCCTCACGGCACCAGGCTGGTGGGGGTCACCAAGGCCTGCCTGGGCGACGAAGCGGTGGCGGCGGCAATGCTGTCCGCCGGAGCCGCCGCCCTGGCCGATTCACGACCGGAAAGCATCAGGAAGCTGCGGCGGCGTTTCCCGGACACGGAACTGCAGCTGCTGCGGCCGCCGGGCGGCGGCTCCGGCGGCATGGATATACCGGCCGACCTCTTCTTCGTCTCCAACGCGGACCAGGCCAGGAGCTGTCTGTCTGCAGGCACGGGCCAGCAACGGCGTTTCCTGCTGATGGTCGAGACCGGGGACGGACGCGAGGGCGTACCCGCGGACCTGGCGCCGACCGAAGCTGGAAAGCTGGCGGCCCTGGAGGGTGCCATACCAGCCGGATTCGCCACCAATGCCGCCTGCTCCCGGCCCGAAGCCGCGACCGCCCCGGCGCTGGCGTTGCTGCTGAGAACGGCTGATATGGCTCGCCGACAGCTGGGGGCTGATGACGGCGGCCCTTCGTTTATCATCTCGGCGGGCGGTTCCGGCCTGTTGCGGCAGGCTGAAGGCGCCCGTGCCGGCGGCGGGGACCCAGCCGGTTTGGGCCGCCTCGATGATCTGCGCTGCGGCGAGGCGCTGCTGCTGGGGCGGATCCCCCACGGAGACACCCCCGATCTCTTTTTACCCGGCGGCCACCGTGACGCCTTTCTGCTGGAGGGAACGGTGCTGGAGGTTTACAGAAAGGGCGGCGGTCTGCAGGCGCTTGTCGATTTCGGCTCCCAGGACATCGGTTCAGCGCCGGTCATCCCCTGCGGGGATGGTATGAAGGTGGCATCAGTGACCAGTGACTATCTGGCGGTCTCTCTGGAGGGCGAAGGCTGCCGCCGGCGCGTACGCGCCGGCGGCAGCCTCTCCTTCATCCCCACCTATTACGCGCTTCTGGCGGCCATGACCTCGCCGTTCATCGACAAGAGGTATGCAGGCATCTGAACCGTTGTCTCCGGCGGCGGCCGGCCGCCGCTTTTTCCCGGAGGCCAAAGGATTTATAATCTTTACCCGTGAAAACCCTAAGGACATCTTCAACCCGAAGAAGACGGGGGCAGGTATGACGCGCAAGCTTTTCGGCACCGACGGCATCAGAGGCGTGGCCAACGAGTATCTCACAGCCGAACTGGCCCTGGCCGCCGGCCGGGCCATAGTCGCGGTGCTGCCGGCCCGTTCCCCCCGGATCATCATAGGCAGGGACACCCGTATCTCCGGCCCCATGCTGGAGTCGGCCCTGGTCGCCGGCATCAGTTCCGCCGGAGGCATCGCCGAGCTGGCGGGAGTCATCCCCACGCCGGCGGTCGCCAGCATGGTGCTGAGTCAGGAGGCGGACGCCGGCGCGGTGATCTCCGCTTCCCATAACCCTTACCGCGACAACGGCATCAAGTTCTTCGGTGCCGACGGCTTCAAACTCACCGATAAGCAGGAAGCGGCTATCGAACGGCACATGGAGGCAGCCACCGGCGCCGGGCCGGAACCATGCGAGCCGGGAGCCGTCCGCCTGCTGGCGAACCCGGTCGGGCTTTACGTCGACAGACTGCTGGCCGGGTTGGACCTGGATCTTTCCGGCCTGCGCATCCTGCTGGATTGCGCCAACGGCGCCACCTGGGAGAGTGCGCCCCTGGCCCTGCAGCGCCTGGGCGCCGGCGTAACTGTGACCGGCGACGATCCCGATGGTTTCAATATCAACCACGAATGCGGTTCCACCCATGTGGGTCCGCTTCAGGAAAAAATGAAAAGCGGGGAATACGACCTGGGTCTGGCCTTCGATGGTGACGGTGACCGGGTGATAGCCGTGGACGCCACCGGCTCCGTGGTGGACGGCGACTTCATCATGGCCATCTGTGCCGCTTATCTCAAAAGCCGGAACCTGCTGCCCAGGGACACCATCGTGACCACCGTGATGACCAACCTGGGTTTCCACCTGGCCATGAAGGAGCTGGGGATCACGGTCAAGACCACCGATGTGGGTGACCGCTATGTGCTGGAGGAGATGCTGGCGGGGGACTTCGCGCTGGGTGGAGAACAGTCGGGCCACATCATCAACCTGGAGACCGGGTCCACCGGCGACGGGCTGGCCACTTCCCTGCTGCTGCTCAAAGCCATGACCGGAACCGGCGTCCCCCTGCACGAACTGGTGAAGGTAATGCGGCGTCTGCCGCAGAAACTAGTAAATATCAAGGTGGCCAACAAGGGCGCCCTGGAGGGCGCGGGCGCCGTCTGGGAGAAGGTCCAGGAACAATCTGCCCTGCTGGGCGACGAGGGCCGCATACTGGTGCGCCCCTCGGGCACCGAGCCCATGGTCCGGATAATGGTCGAAGCAGCCTCGCCGGAGCGCTGCCGGGATGTCTGCGACAGCATCGTGGCTGCAGTCAAGAAAAGCCTGGGGTAGCGACACCGTGGCCGGAACCAGGCCCGGCGCCGCCGGTCTCGCCTTTACCGTTACCTGGTATCAACCCGAAAAAGGACTGATGATGCGGTATCCGAAATATACGAACCAGCAAAACGGGACAGGGCCTTCATGTGCGGTATAGTCGCCTATGTGGGCGCCCGGCCCTGCACCAGGCTCCTCTACAACGGACTGAGGAAGCTGGAATACCGGGGCTATGATTCGGCGGGGCTCTCCGTATTGAAAAACGGCGAACTGGAGACTATTCGCTCTGTGGGCAACCTGGACAGCCTGGAGAGAGAGCTGGAGCGAAACGGCGACTCGGGAGCGAAGGTGGGGCTGGGCCATACCCGCTGGGCCACACACGGACGGCCCTCGGTGGAGAACGCCCACCCCCACAGCGATTGCACCGGCCGGATATCCATCGTCCTCAACGGCATCATCGAGAACTACACCGGGCTGCGGCAACAGCTCATCGGCGAGGGGCATGAATTTACTTCCGAGACGGACGCCGAGGTTGTCTCGCACCTGATTGAAAAACATTACAGCGGTGACCTGCTGGAGGCTATCCGCAAAACCTACGGGGAGCTGGAGGGTCATTTCGCCTTCTGTGCTATTAACAGCGATCAGCCCGGGCTTATCGCCGGGGCGCGGAAGGAGTGCCCCCTGCTTATCGGCATCGGCGAGGGTGAAAGCTTCATCGCCTCGGCCATCCCCGCCTTCCTGGCCGAGACCCGGGATGTCATGCCGCTGGACGACGGCGAACTGTTCGTGGCGACCGCCGACAAGGTGGAGATATTCGACCTGGACCGGCAGCCGCTGGACCGTGAGATCACCAGGGTCGACTGGGACGAGGATGCCGCCGAGAAGGCCGGCTTCGAGACTTTCATGCGCAAGGAGATCTTCGAACAGCCCGCGGCCCTGACCGACACCATATCCGGCCGCCTGCCCGGTGGTGACGTATACCTGGAGGAGATGGCCATCCCTGACGCGGACCTGGCGGCTATCGACAAGATATATGTACTGGCCTGCGGCACCTCATACCACGCGGGGCTGGTAGGGAGATATGTCATCGAGCGCTGGGCCAGGGTGCCGGTGGAACTGGATATAGCCTCCGAGTTCCGCTACCGCGACCCGGTACTGACCCCTTCCACCCTGGTGATCGGCATCTCCCAGTCCGGCGAAACGGCGGATACGCTGGTGGCCATGCGCCAGGCGCGGGAGACGGGATCCAAGGTGCTGGCTATCACCAACATCATGGGCAGCCAGGCCACCCGGGACGCCGACGGCATCCTCTACACCCGCGCCGGCCTGGAGATCGGCGTAGCCGCCACCAAGACCCACCTGGCCCAGATCGCCGCCATCCAGATGGTGGCGCTCCGGCTGGCCCAGGTGAAGGGAACCCTGGCTCCGGAGGAGATCGGCGCCATCTCCGCCGAGATGAGGTCCATCCCCGCCCTGCTGGAACGCTATTTGAAAACGGAGTCGGCCACTTACGAGATCGCCCGGCGCCACTACCGTCAGCCTTTCTTCCTCTATCTCGGACGCGGCATCGGCCTGCCCGTCTGCCTGGAAGGCGCCCTGAAGCTCAAGGAGATCTCCTATATCCCCACCGAGGCCTATGCCGCCGGAGAGATGAAACACGGGCCCATCGCCCTGCTGGAGAAGGACTCACCGGTGGTAGTAATCGCCACCGATGGGCATATATATGACAAGGTTATATCCAATATCGAAGAGGTGCGTGCCCGTGAAGCCACAGTCATCGCCGTCGCTTCGGAAGGCAATGATTCCATCCGCAACTACAGTGATGATGTGATGTATGTTCCCAAGGTCCGGGAGATGCTGTCGCCGTTGCTGTCGGTGGTGCCGCTGCAGCTGCTGGCGTACCATATAGCCCGGCTCAAGGGCCTGAACGTGGATCAGCCGCGCAACCTCGCCAAGACGGTAACGGTGGAGTGATCCGGAACAGTGCTGATAGGTATCGATATCGTCGAAAACCCGCGCTTCGCCCGCGCCATGGAGCGCCATCCCCGCCTGGTGGAACGCGTGTTTACCCGGGACGAGCGGGCATATTGCCTGTCCCGCCCTAACCCGGTGCGGCATTTCGCCGCCAGGTTCGCCGCCAAGGAGGCGGTGGGCAAGGCCCTGGGGACCGGCGTACGCTGCTGGCAGGATATCGAGATCAGCGGGGGCGGGCGGCCGACGGTGGTGGTGAGCGGCAGCATGGCGCCGGAGGGTTCCGGACTGGGCGCCGTGGGCCTGTCCCTGTCGATCAGCCACGGTGAACAGGTGTCTGTCGCCGTGGCGGTAGCCGAGCCGGCTCGCATGCCGGACACCGGAAGGTAACCGCAAAGGAGGAGCATGATGGACAGCCACCATCTGCCACTGTATACAGCCAGGCAGATGCGCCAGACCGACAATAACGCTATCAAGAAACTCGGCGTCCCCGGTGCGGTGCTTATGGAGCGCGCCGGCATGGCGGTGGCCGAGTACCTGCTGGAACACTTCTGCGAACACCACTGTTTCAAGGTGCTGGCGGGCAAGGGGAACAATGGTGGAGACGGTTTCGTCATCGCCCGCTACCTGGCCGAGGCCGGGGCCGATGTGAGTGTCTTTGCCGTGGCGGGCGCGGGGGAATACAAGGGCGACGCCCTGGCCAACCTCAAGATCCTGGGGAAGATGGGCCTGAAGGTGTCGCATGCCCCGGGCGACACCGTTCTCAGACGAGCCCTGGCCAGCGACTGTATCATCGTCGATGCCGTCTTCGGCACCGGCTTCTCCGGCGAGCCCCGGGGCCGTTCCGCCCGCTTTATCCAGATCGCCGCCCGGGTCGCCGACAGAAGCGGCATTCCGGTGGTGGCGGTCGATATCGCCTCCGGGGTCGACGCCTCCACCGGTGTGGCGGCGGCGCGGGTCCTGCCGGCGGACACCACCGTCACTTTCCACGTGCCCAAGGTGGGGCACTTTGTGGCGCCGGGAAGTTATTTCAGCGGCGACGTCATCCTGGCAGATATCGGCATCCCCGCTGCGGCGGCGGCAGCTGCCGACCATTTCCTTACCGCCGCCGACCAGATCGCGGCAATGATACCGCCAAAAATGGATCACGACAACAAGTTCAGCACCGGCAGGGTACTGGTGGTAGGCGGATCGATCGGGCTTACCGGCGCCGCCTGCCTGGCGTCCCTCTCAGCCCTCCGTAGCGGGGCAGGCGTGGTTACCGCCGCCGTGCCCGCCAGCCTCAAACCCATCTTCGAGCAGAGGCTGCTGGAAGTGATGACGCTGCCGCTGGACGACCGGGGAGGCCACCTGTCGCTCTCCGCCCTGGACCGCACTCTGGAGGCCGCGGCCTCGGTGGACTGCCTGGCCCTGGGGCCCGGGCCCGGCCGAGAGCCCGGCACAGCATCGCGGGTCCGCATGCTGCTGGCCCTTACGGGGGTCCCGGCAATGCTGGACTGGGATGGCCTGAACGCCCTGGCGGGCATACCCGGGTCGCTGAGAACACGCCGCGGAGG
>CAJVWY010000045.1 GCA_913009925.1 uncultured bacterium | reverse complement strand
TATGCAGCCGCAAGATATCGGGCCAGGGCTGGCTGGATGTGATGCGCACCGCCCACGGCGTGGGTATCAAGTCCAACGCCACCATGCTCTACGGCCATGTGGAGACCTACGCGGAGCGCATCGACCATCTGGTGCGGCTGCGCGAGCTGCAGGACGAGACCGGCGGCTTCGGCAGCTTCATCCCTCTGTCGTTCCACCCGGCCAACACGGAGCTGGCGGACCTGCAGGGACCTACCGGCTTCGACGACCTGAAGATGCTGGCCGTCAGCCGCCTGATGCTGGACAACTTTCGCCACATCAAGGCTTTCTGGATAATGATCGGCGTCAAGCTGGCGCAGGTTTCGTTGCACTTCGGCGTGAACGACATCGACGGCACGGTGGTGGAGGAGAAGATCACTCATGCCGCCGGCGCCGATACCGAACAGGCGATCACCAGGGATGAGCTCATCTGCCTCATCCGTAGCGCCAGCCGTATCCCCGTGGAGCGCGATACGCTGTATAACGTCGTGCGCCGCTTCGAGGACTGAGGAGTTGCCATGAAGGCTGAAGGATCCAGCGGTCCGGAACAAGCGGTTATCCGCATCGGCCATTTCCAGTTCCTCAACGGCTACCCGCTGTACTACGGCCTTGAGAAGGGGGCCGGCTGGGGCTGTTTCCATCTGGTCAACGGCGTGCCCACCGTACTCAACCACATGCTGCTGCAGGGAGAGCTGGATATCAGCCCCATCTCTTCCATCGAATGTGCCGCCCACGCCGGAGAGCTGCTGTTCCTTCCCCGGGTGTCCATCACCGCCGATGGCGCGGTGGACAGCATCCGCCTCATATCCAGCCGGCCCATAGACGAGGTTCGGACCGTGGCGGTGACGCAGCAGAGCGCTACCTCGGTGGTGCTGCTGAAGATCCTGCTGAAGCAGAGATACGGCCTGGACGCCGCCTACGGAGCACTGGACGGCGGCATCGATGAGGCTCTGGGGAGCCATGATGCCGTGCTTCTCATCGGCGACCAGGCGCTGGGCGCCCATTACGGCGCTATCGAGGAGTATAGCTATGATCTGGGGGAGGAATGGAAGGGCTTCACCGGGCTGCCCATGGTCTTCGCCCTGTGGGCGGTACGGCGGCCGTTCTTCGCCAGGCGGGCGGAGGAGACCATGGAGGTGCAGGACCGCCTCTGCCAATCCGTCGAGTACTGCCGCGGGCACTGGGACGAGGTGGTAGCCGCCGCCGCGTGTGTCTACCCCTTCGATGAGGAGTTGCTGTTCTCCTACTTCGACAAGCTGCGCTACGATTTTTCCGACGAATACCGAGAGGGCCTGACGGAGTTCTACCGCCGCGCGGTGGAGATAGGCGAGGCGGCGCCAACGCCGGAGCTGGAGTTTGTCGAGGCATGAGTGCCATGACGACGGCGGACATACTGGACCGGCTGGCGATAGGGAAGCGGCTGGACGAGGCGTCGGCGGTGAGGCTGCTGGAGGGCCGAGAGTTGCTGGCGGTGGGCCGGGCGGCCGCCGCGGCGCGGAAAAAGCGGGTGCCGGGCGGCGATGTCACTTTTGTCATCGACCGCAACATCAACTACACCAACATCTGCGTAACCGGCTGCGATTTTTGCGCCTTCTACCGGCCGTTGGGCTCGGACGAGGGATACCTGCTGAGCGACGGGCAGATATACGGGAAGATCGCGGAGACCATCGAGCTGGGGGGCACCGGTATCATGATGCAGGGCGGCCTGCATCCCGGACTGGACATAGATTATTACTGCGACCTGCTGGCGGGGATAAAGGAACGTTATCCCCAGATAACCATCCATTCCTTTTCGCCGCCGGAGATCCATCATATCGCTGTGAACAGCCGGATATCCGTGGCTGCGACGCTGGAGCGCATGCGCGATGCCGGCCTGGACTCGTTGCCCGGCGGCGGCGCCGAGATCCTGGCGGACGGCGTGCGGCGGCGGCTCAGTCCCCGCAAGGTCGACAGCGGCACCTGGCTGGAGGTGATGCGCCAGGCGCACCGGGCCGGCCTCCAGTCGACGGCGACCATGATGTTCGGCAGCATCGAGGGCCTCGCTGACCGGGTGGAGCACCTGCGCCGCATCCGCGAGCTGCAGGACGAGACCGGCGGTTTCCGCGCCTTCATCCCCTGGACCTTCCAGGACGAGAACACGCAACTGGAAGGTTCTGCCAGCTCCAGCGGCATCGACTACCTGATGACCCTGGCCGTAAGCCGTCTGTACCTGGACAATATCCTCAACATCCAGGCCTCGTGGGTGACCCAGGGACTCAAGATGGCGCAGGTGGCCCTGGACTTCGGCGCCAACGACCTGGGCAGCACCATGATCGAGGAGAACGTAGTGGCCGCCGCCGGTGTCACCTACCGGGTTGGTAAGGAAGAGCTGGTACGGGCCATCGGCGCCGCTGGCTGGAACCCGGTGCAGCGCCGTCACGACTATACGCCTGCCGTACCCGCCTGACCCCTCCTTGATTGACTTCCACTCAAACTATTGCTAGAATTTACCGATAGCTTGAGAAAGTTTTCACAAGCTCGGCGGCCAGCCCGGCAGCGACTGACTTCCAGTCGCGGAGATGTTGGCTCCGTCGGGTTTATCTTTTTTGGAGGAGGTGCGCAGGTGATACCGTTATCCGAGACGCTGAGCCAGGGGCGGGAGCTGGTAGTCGAGATCGAGCGCCGCTCGGGCCAGAAGGTAGCCGACTGCTATCAGTGCGGCACCTGCTCCTCCACTTGCGCCGCAGCCGATGCTTTTGATTACCCGCCGCATGTGTTCATGCGCCTCCTGCAGTTGGGCGTAGTGGACCGGGCCCTGACCTCGACTACCGGGCAGCTATGTTACGACTGCATGACCTGTTCGTCGCGTTGCCCCATCAGCATCGATGTGGCCGACGTGATCGAGACCACCAAGAATATCGCCGACGAGCAGGGCATTCGGGAATCGGAGCGGGGGCTGAGACTGTTCCGTAACCTGTTCCTCAAGAATGTGCGCCGCCACGGGCGCCTGCACGAGGCCAGCCTGCTGGCGTGGTTCAACCTGAAAAGCGGCAAGCTGACCAATGATATGTCCCTGGTGCCCTTGATACTCCACAGGAAGAAGGTACGTATCATACAGCCGCGTATCAAAAACCGCGCCCAGGTGCGCCGCATCTTCCAGAGGGCGAAGGAGCGACCCAAGTGGTAAACACGGCATACTCATATTACCCGGGCTGCTCCCTCACCAGCAGCGCCAAGGAATACGACATATCCTTCCGCAAGGTTGTCGAAACTTTGGGTATCCAGCTGGATGAACTGAAGGACTGGAACTGCTGCGGTGCTTCGCCGGCGCCCCATCATAAGGCGGAGACGCTGGGGGTGCTGCTTCCCGGGCGCAACCTGCACATCGCCGGCGCCGGCCACGACGCCATAGTGGCCCCCTGCGCCGGCTGTTACAACCGGCTCAAGTACGCCCAGTACAAGCTGGCCGGCGACGAGAACATCAGGGAGCAGACCAGCGAGGTGTTCCAGGCCGAGGTGCGTTACCAGACCGAGGTACTGAACATCGTGCAGATGCTCAACCGGGAGATAACCCCGGAGGCGCTCAGGGAGAAAGCCCAGGGGCGCCTGGCGAACATCCGCATCGGCGCCTACTACGGTTGCCTGCTGACGCGGCCGGCGGAGATCGTGGGTTTCGACAGCCCGCGGGACCCGCGCAAGATGCGGCCGCTGATGGAGGCCACCGGCGCCGAGGTGCCCCACTTTCCCTTCAAGACCGAATGTTGCGGTTCCTACATGGGGCTGGCGCGCAAGGATATCGTGCTCAAGGCCAGCTTCCGCATCATCGATGTGGCGGTATCCACCGGGCTGGACGCCCTGGTCACCGCCTGTCCCCTCTGCCATCAGAACCTGGATCTGAGGCAGGGACAGATCAATAAGGCTTTCGGCACCTCGCTGAGGATGCCGGTACTATACTTCAGCCAGCTCATCGGGCTGGCCATGGGCATCTCCCCCGAGGAGCTGGAGCTGGACGCCCTGGCCGTGCAGCCGGACATCGGTCGCTGGCTCAGGGGGGTGGCCTGATGCGCATCGGCGTGTTCGTCTGCCAGTGCGGCACCAACATCGCCGCCACCGTCTCCACCGAGAGGGTGGCCAGTGCGGCCATGGCCCTGCGCGACGTGGTGCACGCCGAATCCATCCAGTACACCTGTTCCGATCCGGGCCAGCGCACCGTCATCGCCGCCGCCCACAAATACGCCCTCGACCGGGTGGTGATCGCCGCCTGCTCGCCGCGCATGCACGAGACCACTTTCCAGCGAACCATGGCCCAGGCGGGCATCAACCCTTTCATGATGGAGATGGTAAACATACGCGAACACTGTTCCTGGATCCATTCGGATATGGAGGTGGCCACGGAGAAGGCCATCGACCTGGTGAGCATGGGTGTGGCCAAGGTGCGCGGGCAGACACCGCTGTTCAGCAGCCACGTGCCGGTGGTGGGCGAAGTACTCATCATCGGCGGCGGCGTGGCCGGCATCCAGGCGGCTCTGGACATCGCCGACGCCGGCATGCCCGTGACCCTGGTCGAGAAGGGGCCGACCATTGGCGGCAACATGGCGCGGCTGGACAAGACCTTCCCCACCCTGGACTGCTCGTCCTGTATCCTCACGCCACGCATGGTGGAGGTCAAACACCATGAGAACATCCGGCTGATGGTCAACAGCGAAGTGGAGCAGGTCCGCGGCTATATCGGTAATTTCGAGGTGGACATCAGGAAGAAGACCACCTGTGTGGACGAGAAGAAATGCACCGGCTGCCAGATCTGCGAACAGAAATGTCCCAGCAAGGCGCCGGACGAGTTCAACGCCGGCGTGGGCGAGACCAAGGCGATCTCCATCGCCTTCCCCCAGGCCGTACCCCTGGTGGCAGTGCTCCGTAAGGAGCACTGCCGCCTGTTCATCAAGGGCAAGTGCGGTATCTGCAAGAAGGTCTGCCCCGCGGACGCGGTGGATTATGAGCAGGAGGACGAGCTGCACACCGAGAAGTTCGGCGCCATCGTGGTAGCCACCGGGTATGAGCTGTTCGACTGGCGTCAGGCCTATCCCCATTACGGCGGCGGCCTGTACCCCGATGTCATCACCTCCATGCAATACGAGCGCATGCTGTCGGCGTCGGGGCCCACCGGCGGCCGCATCCAGCGGCCCTCGGACGGGGCTGAGCCCAAGGAGATCGTGTTCCTCTCCTGCGTCGGCTCCCGGGACGAGTCCATCGGCCGCCCTCTGTGCTGCAAGGTGGGCTGCATGTACATCGCCAAGCAGGCCATACTCACCAGGGAGCATATCCCCGGCTCCCGAACATATGTTTTCTACATGGACATACGCGCCGGCGGCAAGGGCTATGACGAGTTCTGCCGCCGCGCCCAGAAGGAAGCGGGCGCCGTATACCTGCGCGGCCGGGTGGGCAAGATCTATCCCCGGGACGGCAAGCTGGTGGTCATGGGCGCGGATACGCTGGTGGGGGAGAACGTGGAGGTGGAGGCCGATCTGGTGGTGCTGGCCACCGGCATCGACGCCGCCGCCGGCGCCGGCTCGCTGGCGCAGAAGCTCAACATCCCCTACGACCAGTACGGCTTCCTGTCGGAGAGCCACCCCAAGCTTCGCCCGGTGGAGACCACCACCGGCGGCATCTTCCTGGCCGGCGCCTGCCAAGGGTCGAAGGACATACCGGAAACGGTAGCCCAGGCCAGCGCCGCCGCCGCCAAGGTCATCGTTCTGCTGTCGCACGACGAGCTGGAGACCAGCCCCATGATCGCCGAGGTCAACCATATGCGCTGCATCGGCTGCTTCAAGTGCCGTGAGGTCTGCCCCTATCATGCCATCGAGGAACAGGGCCTGAGAGACGGCCGCCGGGTGGCGGTGGTCATCGAATCGCTCTGCCAGGGTTGTGGCCTGTGCAACGTGGCCTGCCCGCCGTCGGTCATCTCCCTCAGGGGCTACACCGATAACCAGCTTATCGAAGAGGTAACGGAGGTGCTCAGGTGAGCGGTGGCGACATCAAACTGGTAGGGTTCCTTTGCAACTGGTGTTCATACGCCGGCGCCGACATGGCCGGGACCTCGCGTATGGCGCAGCCGGCGGAGATGCGTATCGTGCGCCTGCCCTGTACGGGAAGGATCAACCCCCTGCTGGTGCTGAAAGCGTTCCAGGAGGGCGCTGACGGCGTGCTGGTGAGCGGTTGCCATCCCGGTGACTGCCATTACAACGAGGGTAACTATTATGCGCGCCGACGCCTGGAGCTGCTCAGCCGCATGATGGCTGTGTACGGCATCGAGCCGGAACGCTTCCGCTACACCTGGATCAGCGCTTCGGAAGGGGCGCGCTGGGCTGAGACAGTGACCAGTTTCACCGAGACGGTTCGGCCGCTGGGCAGGCTGAACCTGGCCGGCAGCGGCGCGGAGGATGATGGGCGCGACCAGGGACCGGCGTCCGGCTCGAGGTCGCCGGCGGCAGAGCGGCAAGGGACATGAACGGGATCGTCGACACTATAAAAGATGTTTTAAAGGAAACCGACCTGGTGCTGGGCTGGACTACCGACCCCGTCACCGGTATGGCCACGCCCGCCCGTTTTCATGACGGGAAGGAAGCGGAGCAGGCGGTGTTCGACTCCACCTGTGTACACAACCTGGCCGTGCACCTGCCGCGGCTTAAGGACAGCAGGGTGGGCATCGTCGCCAAGGGATGCGACGCACGCAGCGTGGTGGAACTGATAATCGAACACGAGGCCCGGCGGGAGCAGCTTACGGTCATCGGTGTCGGCTGTGGCAGCCTGCTGGACGTCAAGAAGATATGGCGCCGCTACGGTTACGGCGTCGCCATCGAGGACCGGGGCGACTCCCTGCTCATCGGTGGGGAGCAGGTGAGCCGCGGTGAGTTCGTCCAGCGCAAGTGCCACGGGTGCCTGGAGGCGGACCCGGATATCTATGATGTCATCGCCGGCGAGGTCGGGGGGGAGATACCCGCCGATATGGCCCAGTCTCATCCCCTGTACGGCATGTTCGCCTCGCTCACGCCGGTGGAGCGACGGGCTTTCTGGCGGGAGCAGTTCTCGCGATGCATCCGCTGTTACGCTTGCCGCGAGGCCTGCCCCATGTGTTTCTGCAGGGATGTCTGCATCATGCAGACCCAGGTACCCCGCTGGGCGGGCGGAGCGGTGGACGCCAAGCAGTCGGAGATGATACAGCTCATCCGGGTCAACCACCTGGCGGGCCGCTGCACCGGCTGCGGTGAATGCGAGCGGGCCTGCCCCGTGGGCATCCCTCTGATGCTGCTGCTCGACGAGCAGAACCGCGCCATCGAGGAGATGTTCGCTTACAGCGCCGGCGCCAGCCTGAAGGCCCGGCCGCCCATGCTGGTATTTGACGTGAACAAGGATATATGGGGTAAAGGATGATGAAATTTATCGCGTCGGACAGGATCGACGGGCTGCTGGAGCGCCTGGAGGAACGGGGGCCGGTGTGGGCGCCGCGGGAACCGGAGGGCGCGGCCGGCACGGTCCTGTTCGCACCCTGGCGTCCGGGGATCGTGGTGGAGCTGGACCGTTTCACTACCCTCTCTGCCAAGGGGCTGGTATTGCCCGCCACCGAGAAGCTGTTGAGTTTCAGTTACAGCCTCACGGCTGAGGGGGAGACGCTGGATATAACCGGTGCCGATCAGGAGCGGGGCGAGACCGTCCTGTTCGGCGCCCGGGCCTGCGACGCCCGGGCCTTCACCGTTCTGGACGCCCTGTTCGGGCTGCCGCCCGGCGAGTCGTACCAGGACCCGGGCTACCGGTCCCGGCGCCGCGACCTCCTGGTGATCACCCTGGCCTGCACCGCCGGGGACGCCGCCTGCTTCTGTTCCTCCTGGAAGGAGGGTACGGCGTCCACCCAGGGCTCGGACCTCATACTCTACCCGGCCGGTGAAGGCTACCTGGCGCGGAGCGTCAGCCCACGGGGCGAAGAACTGCTGGCGCTGGATGTCTGGGAGGACAGCGACCTGGAGCCGCCGGAGCTGGCTGTTACGGACCGGCTGCCGCTCGAGGGCCTGGAGACCAAGCTGACCGGCAGCCTGTTCTCCGACCTGGACTTCTGGCGGGAGCTCACCGCCAAATGTGTCTCCTGCGGCTACTGCACCTATACCTGCCCTACCTGCTACTGTTTCGATATGTATGATGAGATGAACAGCAGCCGGGAGGGCCGGCGGTGCCGCAGCTGGGACGCCTGCATGTTCTATCTTTATACGCTGGAGACTTCGGGGCACAACCCCCGGCCGACCATCGCTCATCGTTACCGCAACCGCATCGGCCACAAGTTCAGCTACTATCCCGCCAACCAGGGACCCATCCTCTGTACCGGCTGCGGCCGTTGCATCCGCGGTTGCCCGGTGGGCCTGGACATCCGGGATGTTCTCAGAGCGGCAGGTGAGCGCTGATGTCCACCATCCCCCGCCAGGGAAAGAAAGCCCTGGAACCGCTCCGCCCTGAAAAGGCGACGGTTGCCGCCGTTATCCGGGAGACGCAC
>CAJVWY010000044.1 GCA_913009925.1 uncultured bacterium | reverse complement strand
CTCCACGCTTTCCCTACACGACGCTCTTCCGATCTCTTCGTTAAGCACCATGAGCTCGGCGTTGCGCGACCGCAACATCTCTTCCGCCTTCCTGGCTTCCGTGATCTCATGCAACACCGCCATGCGCCCGTTTTCATAACCTGAGTCGTCGAGGACGGGGCTGATGATGGCGGTGAAGATACGCCCATCCTTCTTGAATTTAACGCTGCGGAGACCGTTTTTAGCATATATCTCACAGCGCTCGCATGCATCACGCTTCTGCTTGAACGTTCCCTGGATCTCGTTATAACAATAGGTGCCACACTGGAGCCAGCACTGCAGATCGGGGCTTTGATAGGAGGGGCAATCGGGGTGGGTGCACGCTTTTTCTTCCCAGCATTTTACCATCTTCTCGCGCGGCACCAGCTGCTCCAGCCTGATAATCTCGTCGATCTCGGTTATCCCGGTCGCCGACGCGCCTCGCAGGTCGCGTTCCAGCATGCCCATAGCCACTTCCGCGGCAGGGTTTGCGGATACGATCTTCCCCTTTTCGTCATAGACGACGATGCCGTCGGTTATACCCTGGTGGATGGACCTGATCTGGTTCCGTTCCCGCTCCAGCCTTATAGTGATCGTTCCTATTGCCGCCGCCATCCTGTTGAAGACGGCGCCCAGCTCCGATACTTCGTCGTTGCCGGAAACGGCCACCCTTGTATCCATATCACCCGACGCCAGAGAAGAAACCCCCCGCGATACCGATCTCAGCCGTTTTCTCAGCCGTCGCGCATAGAACAGCCCCAGGGCTATGGCAAATATGGTTGCCAGCACGGTGGCTGATATCTGTACTATTGCGCTGGCCGCTACGGTCCGGTCATACTCGGACTCCCACTGTACCAGGTCCTGCTGCACCATCCCGTCCAGTTCGCTGACATCGTTTTCCATCTGCCGGTGCAGATCGTCCACCTCGCCGGAAAGTCGTGACAGGGCCGCCGCGTCGCCGGCTGCCAGCGCCGCGGTTATGTCGTCTTCCACCAGCGACCCCACCTGGTCCGTGGCCCCACGCATCCTCTCCAGGGCGGCTGCGCCGCCTGACACACCATCAAAGTCCCCACGGGTCTGATTGATCAGTTCCCTCTGCGTGGAGATGGAGTCCAGAACCTCGTCTATCCTGTGGCCGTTGCCTGCTGAAAGTTCACTTAGCATCTTGTGTTGTTCCTGTTCGATAGCCTTTATGGCAGTGATTTTCCCGCCGGCATCGATAAGTTTCCTGGAAGTCTGCATCCGTGTGGAGATGTCACGCGAGGACGTATAGCCGATAACTGCCACAACCAGAAACAACATGATCACCAACGTGACCAGTAGCGTGACTTTGGCGCTGATGCTCAGCCGTAAGCCACGGTCCCATAACTTTACTGTATTCGGTGCCACCGCTCCTCCCAGACTCTCTGTTGTACATCGGTAACGGCCGTGGATACTTTACAGATTTCCCTGATTTCCAGCATATTCTCCCTTTTTACAGTTAGCCGGCGGATATTCTCCATCAGTGAGCGTCATTTGCCCTGTAATGGAGCCTTGTGGTAGTTGTTCCCATCGGTTATCCTGCCTGATGAGCGGCCCCGTCCACACCTGGTGGCTGCCACAGCGACTTGCGATAAAGTTAGGAGAGACGGACTGATGGTCATGGTTTTGGGTATCCTTGGCAGCCCCCGGGAGCAGGGAAACACAGAGATATTGCTGGACGAAGCGCTTCGCGGCGCCGGCGAAGCCGGCGCCGCCACCGGGAAGCTGAAACTCGCCGGCCTGGATTTCGCCGGTTGCAGCGAGTGTGAAGAGTGTTACGTCACCGGCCAATGCAGCATCGAGGACGATATGGACATAGTATATGACGCTCTGGAGCGCGCCGACAGGATACTTCTGGCGTCACCCATATTCTTCATGGGCCTGCCGTCACAGGCAAAGGCGATGATCGACCGCACCCAGCGCTACTGGGCGTTGAAGTACCTGCTTAAAGAGGACTTCCCGGCGCAAGGCACATCCGCAAGGTACGGTTCCTTCATCGGTGTGGGCGCCACCAGGGGGAAGCAGCTGTTCGACGGCACCATCCTTACCCTTAAATATTTCTTCGATGCCATCGCTGTCAAACCCCTCAGGGACAGCTATCTGCTGGTACGGGGTGTGGATGAGAAGGGCGAGATCAGGCAGAGGGAAGGGATACCCCAATCAGCGGCCAGGCTGGGAACGATGCTGGCTACGCGGGATTGATATCTTCGGCGCCGACCTGTTACCCCCTGAAGCACGGCGCATGTATAAGCCCCTCGTCATCCTCGAAATAATTAAACCGCCGTTCCGGCTGATCGCGCACGTCCTGGGCCACGCGCCGGTCCACGATGACGGTCACATCGGTCATTTGTACTGACAGGTCATGGCAGCGCTTCCGCAGGAACGGCATCCTGCGGTCAACTATCAGTAGCCGCCCGCTTTTGGCTGAATCCACCAGCGCCGACCTGAATTCGCAGAAGCGGCACCGGGTAAACTCACAGACGCCCCCGCCTTCCTTTTCCTGTCCACAATATGGGCACTTCATCTCTTCCATGGTTAATTAATTGTAAGCCCTCCAGGCTCTGTCCGGCATCGGGGTTTCCCCTGAAAGCCAGTTGCGTTGACAGGGGTCCTGGAGAATTGGAAGGTAATGGCTCCCCGGGCGGGACTTGAACCTGCAACCTATCGGTTAACAGCCGATTGCTCTACCATTGAGCTACCGGGGAGCATCAGTGAAGTTGGGACCTTAAGCATTATAGAGAACTGAAACAGGGCATTTCAAGGAAGGGGCCCCTGAGACTCAGTCATCCAGATAGAACGACTTGACCTCTTCGACGCGCGCACGCATCTCCTCCGGATGAATCTGGTATACGGCGCATGAGAAACATTTGTCCATGTGGGAGTACCAGTATTCCTGCTGACTGGCTGCAAGAAACCTGATGACCTCGCGCCAGTCCACCTCCCAGCAACTCTTGTCTTCACGATATCCAGGGCACCCGGCGTTCTTCCGCGGCCGGTCACGCATCAGGCAATCATGCTTTATCTCCCAACACTTGCGTTGACCCAATGTTCCCGTCCCCCTGAGGGTTTCAAATGACCGGATACCACCGCAGGATCTATTCGGAAAAGCAGTATATCAAAGATGACTGGTGGTTCAAACCAGAAATTGCTGTGAAAAGAAATGATTCGGTAACAGAGGATGAAAAAAACAGGGATGGTACGTGGCTACTCGAGGAACTCTCTGAGCTTTTGGGACTCACGGTAACTCTTAAGCTTCACCAGGGTCTTGGCTTCTATCTGGCGGATGCGTTCACGGGTCACCCCGAACTTCTGTCCCACTTCCTCCAGGGTGCGTGGATGCTCGCCCTTCAGTCCGAACCGGAGTTCTATAACCTTGCGTTCCCGGTGGGTCAGGCTTCCCAGCACCTGGGCCAGGTCCTCTTTCTGTACTATGTCGGAAACCGCGTCAACCGGGGCCACAGCGTCGCAATCCTCGATGAAGTCACCCAGCTGGCTGTCCTCTTCCTCGCCGATGGGTGTCTCCAGGGATACCGGCTCCTGGGAGATCTTCAGGATCTCCCGCACCTTCTCCGGCGTGGTGTCCATCTCATTGGCGATCTCAAAGGGTGTCGGCTCCCGCCCCTTGTCCTGTAGCAGCTGCCGCTGCACCCGTATCAGTTTGTTGATAGTCTCGACCATGTGCACCGGTATACGTATGGTCCGGGCCTGGTCGGCGATGGCCCGGGTGATAGCCTGACGGATCCACCAGGTGGCGTAGGTGGAGAATTTGTATCCCTTGCGGTAATCAAACTTCTCAACAGCGCGGATCAGACCCAGGTTGCCTTCCTGGATGAGATCCAGGAACAGCATGCCCCGGCCCACGTAGCGCTTGGCGATGCTGACCACCAGACGCAGGTTGGCCTGTATCAGCCGTCGTTTGGCCTCCATGTCCTGGCGCTCGATACGTTTGGCCAGCGTCACTTCCTCTTCGGCGGTGAGCAAGGAGACCCTGCCTATCTCCTTCAGGTAGAGGCGTACGGGATCGCTGGTGGGTGTCTTCACCGTAAGGTCTAGGCGTTTGATGATATCCTCTTCCGCCTTCTTGTGTTCCTTCTCCAGTTCGGCCGCCAGCTCATCATCGTCATCGAGCACTTCTATACCCAGGTCAATGAAGGTGGAATAAATTCCCTCGATCTGGTCCGTGGTAAGGTCCACATCCTGGAGAACGTCCGCCACCCGGTCGGCGGACAGGTAACCCTGCTCCCTGCCTTCCAGGATCAGCTCGCGTACCTCGTCGATGGTTATCTCTTCAGGATGGCTCATGTGATGCTGAAATCGCCCGACTGTATATGTTCCAGTATCCGGCGCCGCTTCTCTTCCAGCCTTGCCAGTTCCTGGAACCTGCCTTTTTCATCTTCGCCGTCGTTGAGCCTTGATTTGAGGGAATCGATACGCCTGAGCAGTTCGGCGGCGGAAAGCCGCAGGAAGAGTTCGGGAAGGGCCTGGGGTGCGTACGGTTCCGTCTCGGACCGGATGATCAATTCCGGCATGACCGCCTGCGCCGGGTCATCCGGCGGTAGCGAAGCCATGTCAGGTCCCGACCCGGACTGGATACCCCCGATCCTCTCCCTGACCCAGTTGAAAGCTGACCGGTTGGCTGCAGTCGTAAAATAGGATTCGGTCATGTCCTGTAAATACCTTCCAGCCTCCCCGGTTTGAGCAAGACATACACTCAAGAAGCTTCTCTCGGAAATCTCATCATGCGATAAAACCCGCCGATCCGTTCCGCCCGCGTCCGGCGCTTTACCCACCCGCGCACCCGACTCTAATAAGTATGCCACATTTTCAGGGCTAAGGCGGAGTCTGTCCGCGATAAGGCGCGACTGTTCATCGCGTTCAACAGCATTAACGGCATTAGCCAGAATGGGCTTTAGCGTCCCGAAAGCCTTGACCCTGCCCTCAGCGCTTTCCAGGTCCGCCGCCGCCAAGGCGGCTTGAACCTGGTATTCTAGCAACGCCAGCGCGTTATCCGCAAGTTCCAGGAACCGTTCCCTGCCGCCCCTGGAAACGACCAGTTCCGCCGGGTCGGTCCCCGCCGGCATTCGCACCAGTTTCACCTCTATCGTCAGCTGGCGTGACAACTCCAGGGCCCGCATCATGGCCTTCTGCCCGGCAGCGTCGGCGTCGAAGGCAAGATACACGTTTCCCGTATAGCGGGAGACCTCCTTCAGCTGAGACTCGGTGAGGGCTGTCCCCATGGAGGCTACCGCGTTGTTGATGCCCGACTGGCAAAGCGCCAGAACATCGGTATAACCCTCAACTATGTATATCCGGTCCTCATTGATGCTGGCCTGCCGGGCGTTACCCAGCCCGAACACCAGGTCGCTCTTGTGGTATATGTCCGAATCCGGGGAGTTGAGGTACTTGGGTTTACTGTCGTCCAGCACGCGGGCGCCGAAGCCGAGAACCCGTCCGCGATGATCGGTGAACGGAAACATCAGCCTGCCTCTGAAACGGTCGTAGGCACGTCCGTCGCGTTCACCGGCAAGCCCTGCCCGGACCAGCTCCTCCTGCCGGTAACCCTTGGCATTCGCCTTCTCCAGCAGCTCCTTGCCCCCCGCCGGCGAGAAGCCCAGGCGGAACTCGCGGATGACCTCCTCACTGAACCCCCGCTGCTGCAGATATTCCCTGGCGGCGGCAGCCCTTGGTGACTCCCACAGCATCCGGCTATAAAACGACGACGCCTGGTCCAGCAGGGAGAAGGCCCTCTCCCGCAAAAGCCGCCGCTCCTCCTGCTGGGGACTGCTCTGTTCGAATTCCAGCCTGACCCCGTATTTGTCGGCAAGCCACTTTACCGCCTCGGCGAAGTTCAGCCCCTCCTTGGCCTCGAGGAACCGGAAGACGTTGCCGCCTTCACCGCACCCGAAGCAGTGATACAGCTTACGCACCGGATCTATGGTAAAGGAAGGGGTCTTTTCACTATGGAAGGGGCATTTGCCCTTGTAGGTGCTGCCGCTCTTCCTGATGGTCGTGTAAGGGGCGACGATCTCTGTCATGTCGCACGCCTCCAGTACCGCATCTATGCTTTCCTGCCTGATCAGCGCCACCGGCTCAAAGCCCCCATTCCCGGGGAACGAACAGCTCCCTGTAGGTGCGGATGGCGAAACGGTCGGTCATACCGGCGATATAGTCGGTGACCCTGGCGGCGTCATCGCTCTCACCGTTACCTGTCCAGCAGGGCAGCAGACTGCTGTTCTCCATATAGTAGTCAAACAGCTTCTCCACCAGCCCGGAGACCTTTACCGCCTGCCTCCTGGTCCCGGGTCCCGTATAGACGTTTTCGAAAAGATAGCTCCTCAGAGCCTGGGCGGCGGCGGACATCGGCGGGCTCAGTCGTATCTCCCCCCGCTCCCAGCTGGAGTCCACCAGGTCGTGGACCAGGGAATCGATGCGTTGGCGGCAGGTCCGTCCCAGCAGCCCCGTCACCTGCTCCGGCAGGTCCGCCTGACTGATGATGCCCGCCCGGAGAGCATCGTCGATGTCATGGTTTATGTAGGCGATGCGGTCGGCGATACGCACGATGCGCCCCTCCAGGGTCTGCGGCTCCTCGCTGCCGGTATGCCTGAGTATGCCGTCCTTCACCTCATGGCAGAGGTTAAGACCTTTGCCGTCCTTCTCCAGATATTTGACCACCCTCAGGCTCTGGTGATTGTGTTCGAAACGACGCCCGGTACGCGACATCAGGGCTTGGGAGAGAGCCTCTTCACCGATATGACCGAAGGGCGTGTGCCCCAGGTCATGTCCCAGGCTTACGGCCTCGGCCAGGTCCTCGTTGAGGCGAAGGGCCCGGGCGATGGTCCGGGAGATGCCGGAAACCTCCAGCGTATGCGTAATCCGCGTACGGTAATGGTCGCCCTCGGGCGCGATAAATACCTGGGTCTTGTGCTTTAGCCGGCGGAAGCTCTTGCTGTGGACGATGCGGTCACGGTCACGCTGGAAGCAGGTCCTCAGGCTGCATGGCTCTTCCGGCTCGTCTCTGCCCAGGCTCTCCGATGCTTTCCGGGCGAAAGGGGACAGTCCGTCATCAGCGTGTAATATAGTTGTCTCCGGATCCTGGCTCATCTCTGGGTACCTTCATCTCCTGCCGGAAAGGCCTTCATGCCATTATATGAACCGTCCCGGATAGAAGTCCGGCACCGGAAGCCGGAGGCCGGCGTCAGGCGGTGGAGTATGCCATCTTCTTCTCCTCCAGCACGGCCTGGGCCGCAGCCAGACTGGCGATCGGCACCCGGTAAGGAGAACAGCTCACGTAGTCGAGACCGATACTGTGGCAGAACTTGACGCTGTCCGCTTCTCCCCCGTGCTCACCGCAGACACCCAGCTTGATATCGGACTTCTTGCCCCGGCTGAGCTTCACCGCCGTCTCCACCAGCTTGCCGACGCCGTTCACATCTATGGTCTCGAAGGGATTCTGCTTGATGATGCCCTCCTCGAGATAATAGGTGAGGAACTTGCCTTCGGCGTCATCCCGGGAGAATCCCAGGGTCGTCTGGGTGAGGTCGTTGGTACCGAAGCTGAAGAAATCCGCGTGATCCGATATCTCATCGGCGGTCAGCGCCGCCCGTGGCAGCTCGATCATGGTACCCACCAGGTAAGCGATCCTGGCGCCGGAATCAGCCAGTACGGCGTCGCAGGTCCGCACCGTCAGCTCCCGCAAGATGCGCAGCTCCTCGGCGAAGGCCACCAGCGGGATCATGATCTCCACCAGGGGAGCGTCACCCATCCTGGCCTGGATGGCCACCGCCGCCTGCATGATGGCCCTGACCTGCATCTCATATATCTCGGGCCACTGGATGCCCAGACGGCAACCCCGCGTTCCCAGCATGGGATTCATCTCGCGCAGGGAGCGGACCCGGGCGGCGATGCTCTCCTTCTCTTCAATCTCCTCCCGGCTGCCGCCACCCAACTTCAGGCGCTCTAACTCCACCATCACCTCGGCGTAGTCCGGCAGGAACTCGTGGAGCGGTGGATCCAGCAGCCTGATGGTCACCGGCAGCCCGTGCATGGCCTCGAAGATGCCTTCGAAGTCTTCCCGCTGCATGGGCAGCAGCTTTTCCAGGGCCTCGGCCCGGTCGTCGACCGATTCTGACATGATCATCTTTCGCACGATAGGCAGACGGTCCTCGGCCATGAACATGTGCTCGGTGCGGCAGAGGCCTATACCTTCTGCGCCGAACTCCCGGGCCTTGGACGAATCCTCCGGCGTGTCGGCGTTGGTGCGGACACCCAGTTTCCTGATGCCGTCGGCCCACTCCACGATGGCCTGAAAGTTCTCGTTTATCTGGGGTGGAACCAGGTCCACGGCGCCCATGATCACCTTCCCCGTGGTGCCGTCGATCGAGATTATGTCTCCCTCCTTTACCACGTATCCGTTAACGGTGAACTGTCGTGCTTTCTCGTCGATGTTTATCTGGTCGGCTCCACACACCGCCGGTTTGCCCATGCCGCGGGCCACCACCGCCGCGTGGCTGGTCATTCCTCCATGGGAGGTGAGCACGCCCTGAGCCTCGATGAGGCCATGGATGTCATCCGGGCTTGTCTCCCAGCGAACCAGGATGACAGCCTCCCCGTTCTTGCCCTGCTCCGCGGCGGTATCCGCGTCGAATACCGCCTTGCCCACGGCGGCGCCGGGAGAGGCGTTGAGGCCTGTAGCAATCAGTTCATAATCAGCCTTGGGGTCGATCATAGGGTGCATCAGCTGGTCCAGCTGGGCCGGGTCCACCTTGGCCACGGCTTCTTCCCTGGTGATGAGTCCCTCCTCCACCATGTCCACGGCGATCTTCACCGCCGCCGCGGCGGTACGTTTGCCGTCGCGGGTCTGAAGCATATACAGCTTCCCCTTCTCGATGGTGAACTCGATATCTTCCATCTCGCGGTAATGCCGTTCCAGCTTCTGCATCACCCCGACAAGCTCCTCGAATCCCCGGGGCATGTCCTCAGCCAACTC
>CAJVWY010000043.1 GCA_913009925.1 uncultured bacterium | reverse complement strand
ATTGAGAGAGATGTGGTGTGAGATCAACGTAAGTGTGTGATTTGTTTGTTTTTTTTTTTTTCAAGCAGAAGACGGCATACGAGATAAAGGAATGTGACTGGAGTTCAGACGTGTGCTCTTCCGATCTCGCATGCCGCCGTTGGCGGTGATCAGCATACGGGCGCCACAGTCGCGGATGCGGTCGCCGAGCGAACCGGCGCTGAAGCCGGCGAACACCACGCTGTGGATGGCGCCGATGCGGGCGCAGGCCAGCATGGCGATGGCCAACTCGGGGATCATCGGCAGATAAAGGGTCACCCGGTCGCCCCGCACGATACCATGCTTCTGCAGCACGTTGGCGAAGCGGTTGACCTCGTGCGCCAGCTGCTGGTAGGTGAAGGTCCGGTAACTGCCGTCGTCGGCTTCCCAGATGAGGGCGGCCTTGTTGCGGCGCCAGGTCTTCAGGTGGCGGTCCAGACAATTATAGGAGACGTTGAGCTCGGCGCCCTGGAACCAGGAGATCTCGGGGATGCCGAAGTCGTATTCAAGCACCTTGTCCCATTTGCGGAACCACTCTATATTCTCCTCGGCCATCTCGGCCCAGAATCCCTCGGGGTCCTCCATGGAGCGCCGGTAGATCTGCTCGTACTGCTCCATGCTCTTGATGTAGGCATGTTCGCTGAACTCCGGCGGCGGCGGGAAGGTGCGCTTCTCGCGGGCGAGTACCCGGATGGCCTCATCAACCTCCGGCGGATCACCCTGGTTGTCGTGGTCGCCGCCTGGCGCCTTCCGCCCCCTGCTTTTGTCAGCCATCATTGCTCCCGTTCTCCGGGCTTCAAAAGCTCAAGCCGTTTTTTATTCTTTACCCGTAAATCAGCATTCCCGTTGTCCAGGACGATATGCGTTGTTCCTACATTATTTCGAACTGCTTATGAATGGGTTCGGAATTGTCCGTGCCCAGGTCCAGCACCACTTCGTACTTGCCCGACGGCCAACCGCTGTCAGGCTTGGTAAGCGACGAGCTAAAGGGACCGCCGCCCGACTTCTCTGCGGTCAGGGTCACGGAATCGATATCCTGATCATCGGTAAGGTAGCGCCAGGTGATCTTCAGTGTGGTGCCCTCCGGTGCGTTCTCCAGCTGGCCGCTGCAATATATGGCTGGAGCGGTGGCGCTGACTATCTGCATGTCCGCATCGCACTGATCCTCGGTCATGTTATCACATATCTTCACATCGGTGACCTCGGTAGTCGATACTTGGCAGGCCTGCAGGAACAGGGAGCCGAAGACCAGTACCGTGGCCAAAAGCAGCGCTCGTTTCAATATCCATTACCTCCTCGCTGGGCCGGGATGACCCCGGATATTACTGACCCGGATATTTTATCTAGCCGGCGATGAAATGTCTCCCTCCCTTTCGACCGGTCCGGCCGGAAGCCTTCTCCTGAAATAGAATAACAGCAGTTTCAGAAATCCTTCTCCCGGGAAACAAAACAGTAGAAACCTCTATCCAACTCTTGATTAATAAAGGGGATGGTGACCATGGAGTCCACGTCATATGCAATACCTATCTTGCCGGGGAAAACGGATGAGGCCCGGCTCATCTTCAGTGAGTCGATGGGCAAGCGAAGGGTGGAAATGGCTGAATCGTGCAACCGCAACGGCATCGCCCACGAGTTCGCCTGGATACAGAAGTCCCCCCAGGAAGGCGATGTGCTGATCCTTCACCTGGAGGCCGAAGATATCGGCTTGGCCATGGGCCGGTGGGCGGCCTCCGACTCACCGTATGACACCTGGCTGAAGGAACAGCTTTACTTCGTTACCGGAATCGATTTCACCAAAGCTGAAGACATCCCCCCCTGCCCAGATGTGCTCTGCAGCTTACAGGCCGACCCGGTGGCTCACGCCATACCTATAGCTTCGGCATCGCCGGTGGTGAAAGGCAAGACTGACCAGCTCCGGGCCTGGTTCGAAGAGCTGAAGGGGCCGCGTCGCGACGAACTGAAGAACTACATGGAACGCGGGGATCTGGCGCAGGAAACATGGTATCTGCAGACCTCTCCGGGTGAAGATACCCTCATTACCTTCGCCCTGATCGAGGACCCGGAGGAGTCGTTCCGCGGTTTTGCCCGCTCGGAGCACCCGTTCGATATCTGGTTGAAGGAAAAGCTGCTGGAATTCACCGGCGTCGATTACAATGCTCCGAAGACCGGGCCCGTGCCGGAATTCAACAGGGCGGAGTTGATTCTGGACTGGCATCACGACTTCCAGGCCGTTGCCTGATTGTGAAGGTTCCCGGCCCCGGCCGGCCCGACTCGTTAGGGGCCGGCCGGGGCCGGGGTACGCCGGAAATACCCTAAAGTTACTCTTTCTTGTTCCGATACCTCAAACATGGTTGACCAGCCCTGGGTATTTTTCATTGAGCCATGCAGGCTCGGGACGGCCTGACCAAAACCGGTAGGCGTATTTGCACCAGCATATGTCATTGACAAAGGGGGGCTTGGAAATGTCAAATGGACTGGTTACCGGGCTGAACACGCAGCGGCCGCCATGCTGGACTCCCTTCGCAGTGTCGACTCCATGACCGCCGCGCTTTCCGAAGTGGACACGGGAACCGGGGAAGGCAGGCTGTCGGATCTTTCAGCGTTGCAGAACGAACTGATCCGCGCCCGGGATTCGCTGGCCACCGTAGTGGATGAAACGACCGCATACCAGATATCGCTGGACGACGTGGACCGGATGAAGCTCAAGGACGATTATCGCACTTACCTGTCGAAGAACTACATCATCCTGGGGCACCTGGACTCCTTCACCAAGCAGTCGAGCGATTCTTTCGCCACCTACAACAGCATGTATGATGTCTACAGCCTGTGGATCAGCATGCACAACAAATACGATGACATGGTGCTGGGCAGCAGCATCGATGAGGTGTACGATCAGGCCATCATCCTCAAGGATGACGCCCGCGACCAGGAAGCGGTCCTGCAGCGTCTGGTGGATGCGGGGGTCCTGGGAGGGGATATCAGCGTAACCAACCAGTTCGTCGACGGGTTCGCCGGCGCCATCGTCGAGCTGGTCCAGGCCATTCAGGCCAACGATTACAACGCTTTCATGGTCACCATCGACCGGATCGAATCACAGTACAACGATCAGGCCTGGAACGAGATGGAAGCCATGTTCACCCAGGCCTGGAACAATGGCTGGTCGCGGTTCTTCGAGGCCGATATCAATCAGCTGAGCACACTCCTGGGACAGGTGACCCAGTCCAGGGATGTGGCCGGCGGCTACTACCAACAGAAGTTGATGTAGGCCGCGGTCCCATTCTTCACCATCCCTTTATATTTCCATGCTGTAAATAAACAGGCCGGAGAATGACAGAGACAAGAATACTGGTAGTCGACGACGAGACCAACGTGAGAAAGCTGGTGCGCTCCTATCTGGAGAAGGATGGCTTCCGGGTGAGCGAGGCTGCTGATGGCGCGCGCGCCATCGAGATGGTCCGTAGCGAGCGGCCGGACCTGGTGGTACTAGACCTGATGCTGCCGGAGATGGACGGGCTCGAAGTCTGCCGCGCCGTTTGCGGCGAAGACGGCCCCCTGGTCCTGATGCTGACCGCCAGAGCGGACGAGGCGGACAAGCTGGTGGGGCTGGGTATGGGCGCCGACGACTACCTGACCAAGCCGTTCAGCCCGCGGGAGCTGGTCGCCAGGGTCAAAGCCATCCTGCGGCGAAGCGGCAGGGCCAGGGCCGCCGGCGCCGCTACCGGAGTGCTCAGGGCGGGCCCCATCGAGGTGGACACCAAACGTCACCTGGCGAAGATAGATGACCGTGAGCTGGACCTTACCGCCCGTGAGTTCGACATCCTGGCGGCGCTGGCCGCCAATGCCGGCATCGTCCTCAGCCGGGAGCAGCTGCTGGAGAGCGTATGGGGCTACACTTATTATGGTGACCCGCGGGTAGTGGACGTACACATGGCCAAACTAAGGAAGAAACTGGAGCCGGACGCCTCCGAGCCCCGGTACCTCAGGACCGTCAGGGGCGTCGGCTACAAGCTGGAGGCCCGGCGGTAATGAAACAGGGGCTGCAACTCAGGTGGAAACTGCTGGCGACCTTCCTGCTGGTGATAGCGGTGGGTATCGGTGTCATCATCATCATCACCCGCCAGCTGACCCTGAGCTCCTACAGTGAGCATCTGCGCAACATGAACGGCGGCGGCATGATGTCCTCCATGACCGCCGACCTGGACCGGGCTTTCCGCGAAGCGCTCAATTACGCCCTGTTGTGGGGCGGACTGGCGGCGGTGCTGGCGGCGGTGGCGGTAAGCTTCTTCATATCTCGCCGCATAACCCGTCCCGTACACGAGATGGCCGCGGCCACCCGGCAGATCGCTGCCGGCGATTTCAGCCGGCGGGTGAAGGAAGACTCCAGCGATGAACTGGGGAACCTGGCACAGAGCCTCAACCGCATGGCCGAGAGCCTGGAGCAGTCGGAGCAGCAGCGACGCGACCTGATGGCCAATATCGCCCACGAGCTCCGCACCCCCCTGTCCAGCATATCCGGCTACATGGAGGGTCTGGCCGACGGTGTGGTCCCCGCCGAGAAAGAGACCTTTGACCTGGTCAGGCAGGAGGCGGGCCGCCTCAACCGCCTGGTGGACGACCTGCAGCAGCTCTCCCGGGCGGAATCGGGAGAGGAACAGCTGAACCCGGTTTCCATCCCCCTGACGGGTTTCCTGGAGAGGGTGCGCCGGAAGCTGGAACCGCGATTCACCGCCAAGGGGGTCTCCCTCACCCTCGACGTAGCGAACAAGAGAGTCGCCGTCACCGCCGACGAGGACAAGCTGGACCAGGTAATGATAAACCTGCTGGACAACGCCCTGCGGCATACGGACGGCGGCGACGGCGTAACCTTGTCCTCAGACCGGGACGCGGACCGCGTGTTCCTGGTCGTGGCCGACAGCGGCTGCGGCATCCCCGCCGCGGACCTGCCCCGCATATTCGACCGCTTCTACCGGGCCGACAAGTCGCGTTCCCGCGACAGCGGCGGCAGCGGCATCGGCCTCACCATCGCCAAAAGCTACGTGGAGGCCATGGGCGGCAGTATCAGCGCAGCCAGCGATCCCGGCGCCGGCACCCGAATCACCCTATCCTTTCCCGCCGCCTGAGCGCTCCCTTCCCTGGCCATACCAAACACTTTTCTGTAAGAATATGCAGATGTGAGCGGATCCAGACGAAAATTCAGGGTTAAAGTCAAGCGCCTGATAACCATCTGGGTTATCACCACGGTGGCCCTATACCTGCTGGCTGGTATGCTTCCCGGCTTCAGGATCGACGGGGTCTGGTCGGTGGTTGCTCTCGCCGCTGTCATCGGCGTCCTCAACGCCCTGCTGTGGCCGACCCTGGTCTATCTGACCCTTCCCCTGAACGTCCTGTCCCTGGGCCTGTTCACCCTGGTGCTCAACGGCTTCATCATCTGGCTGGCTTCGGTGATCGTTCCGGGCATCGACATTATCAGGGTATGGGATCCGCTGCTCATCGCCATCGGCCTAGCCGCGATCAATACCCTGCTCACCAGCCTGTTCTCCATAAACGATGACGAGTCCTACTACCGCAATGTGCTGAAGAAAAAGGTCACCAAGCGCTTAAAGCCGGTAGCCAGCGACGTGCCGGGAGTGATATTCCTGGAGATAGACGGGCTGGCCAAGCCGGTGCTGCTCCGGGCCATCCGCAACGGCCACGCCCCCACCATGGCCCGGTGGCTGGGAGAGAGAAGCCACCGGCTCGCCGGCTGGGAGTGCGACCTCTCGTCCCAGACCGGGGCCAGCCAGGCCGGCATCCTGCTGGGTAACAACTATGATATCCCCGCCTTCCGCTGGTATGAGAAGGATACAGGGCGGTTGATGGTATCCAGCCAGATGAGCGACATCTCCGAGATCGAGAAGCGGCAGTCCAGCGGCAGGGGGCTGCTGGCGGACGGCGGCCTCAGCCTCAGCAACATGTTCTCCGGAGGAGCCCCCATCACCGCGTTCACCATGAGTACGGTAAAGAACCCGGAGGCCTCCGGCTTTCACAAGAAAAGCTTCTACATGTTCTTTATCGATCCCTATAACTTCCTCCGGGCTTTCATGCTGGGTTTCTGGGACATCTTCCTGGAGCTCAGGGGGCAGCGCCGGCAGCGCAAGCGTGACGTGCAGCCACGGCTGGAACACCGGGGTCTCAGATACGCCCTGCTCAGGGCGGCTATCACCACTATCATCAGGGAGCTGAGTGTCTATACGCTCATAGGCGACATGTTCGCCGGCGTTCCGTCAGCTTACGTTACCCTGTTCGGATATGACGAGGTGGCTCATCATTCGGGAGTCGAACGCGAAGACACGCTGGAGGTCCTGCGCAAACTGGACCAACAGTTCGAACGGCTGGAGACCGCCTCCCGGCAGGCTCCTCGTCCCTATGATTTCGTCATCCTTTCGGACCACGGCCAGAGCCAGGGGGCGACCTTCAAGCAACGCTATGACATTACCCTGGAGGAGTACGTGGAACAGCTGGTGGCCGGCAAGGTCAAGGTGGAGACGGCCGGAGCCGTCGCCGAGCACTGGAGCTACCTGAGCGCGCCGCTTACGGACGCCATCCAGGGGGACCAGCGGCAGCTTTCCGCCAAGGCGCTCCGGCTGGCCGTTAAGAACAAGACCAGCGAGGGCGAGGTGATGCTGGGACCGGAGCGCAAGACCCTGAAAGACAAGAAGGAGAAAATCGCCGGCGAGAATGAGGAGGCGATCGTGATGGCCTCCGGCAACCTGGGGCTGATCTATTTTACCGACTGGAAGGAACGCATGACCCTGGAGCAGATAGACGAGGCTTTCCCCGGACTTCTTCAAGGTTTGGTGAACCATCCCGGTATCGGTTTCGTGATGGTTCGTTCCGCGGATAAGGGCCCGCTGGCCATCGGCGCCGGGGGAATTTTTTTCCTGGAGGAGGACCGTTTCCAGGGAAAGAACCCGCTGGCGCACTTCGGCGCCAACGCCGCGGGCCACTTGAAGCGCACCGACGGCTTTCCCCATGTGGCGGACATCATGGTCAATAGCTTCTACGATCCGGTTACCGATGAAGTGGCCGCCTTTGAGGAGCTGGTGGGAAGCCACGGCGGACTGGGTGGCGACCAGGCTCATCCCTTCGTGCTGTTCCCGGCCGGATGGGAGTTGCCGGAGAAGGAGATCATCGGTGCCGAACACCTGAATCGGGTCATGCGGGGATGGCTGGCTTCGGTAAAGAAACACGGCGGGAATGATGGTAAGGACTGATGGCCGTCACCGGCGACACCGAGAACTTCTGTAAACCGGACGTTCCCCGCTATGAGGGGAGCTACGCCGACGGCTCAGCCACGTTCTCCGGCGAGCTCAGCGTGGTGAGCTGGAACATCAAGTTCGCGCGCGAGATCGACACAGCCATCGCCGAACTGAATGAGACGGCCAAGCTGCGCAACGCCGATATCATGCTGTTGCAGGAGATGGACGACGAGGGCGTGGAGGCCATCGCCCGCTCGCTCGGCCTCAACTATGTTTACTTTCCCGCCTCGGTGCATTGCCGCACCGGCAAAAAGTTCGGTAACGCCGTGCTGGCCCGGTGGGAAATCTCCGGCAGCTCCAAGCTGCTGCTGCCGCACGAGAGTCCCCGCACCGGCGAACGCCGCATCGCCGCCCGGGCCCACGTGGCCGTCGGTGGACGGGATATGGTCGCCTACAGCGTCCACACCGAGACCTTCACCCTGAGCGCCCGGAAACGCTACGAGCAGTTCCGTTCGCTGGTGGACGATATCGCCGGCGAAGACCCTGGATACGTGCTGGTCGGCGGCGATTTCAATACCATCAAGGCCAAGAACATCAAGAAGCTGGAGGAACGGTTCCGCGAAGTGGGGCTCAGGCGGGTATCGGCCGGAGCCGAGCCTACCCTGAAGGCGGGATTCATGGGCTTCACCCTCGACCATATCTTCGTCCGCGGCATGGCCGGCATCGAGAACAGGGTCTGGGAGGACACCGCCGCCAGCGACCATTTCCCCGTCTGGCAGCGTCTTCTGCTCAAGTAAATCTTCATATGATCTTCATAGACGCTTCATTGCTCCTTCATCACCACCGGCGATAATTGCATTGAGATCAAATCCAGATGGAGGTCAGAAATGACAAAAGCAATCGCCATAACAATCCTTTCGATAGTGGTCCTGCTGGCCGGAGCCGCGGTGGTCCTGGCGCAGACCACACAGACGACGACCCCCGATTACGGCAGCATGCCCCTGTGGGGCGGCGAAACCACCGGCGGCGATATCACTGAAGGAGTCACGGATATCAGCGAGGTCTGCGGGAATCAGACGCAGGAGCACAGGCAGAACATGAAGCAGCACATGCAGGACGGCACCATTGAGCGGCACATGCAGGACGGCACTTGCGAAAAGCACCGCGGCGCTGACGGAGCCGGCCATATGAGTGACCAGACCCGGGAAGAGATGCAGCAGACCATGAACGAGCACATGGGCGACGGTACCTGTCAGGGTCATGAGGGAAGCGGCGCCCCGGAAACCCGCCAGGGTCACGGTCCAGGCTCCGGCGGCCACAGGGGGATGTAGCCACCTGGTAAACGCCAGAGGAAACGGGAGACGCTCCGCCGGAGCGTCTCCCGTTTCCTTAATCAATTCTTAATGAACGTTTATGTTTCTTTCATCCGGCGCGGGCATACTAAGAAGAACGATGGAATCAGCGCCTGCATGAAGGCGGCAATGTATACGGCAAAAAGGAGAGAGTAATGGGAATCGCTTTCATAGCGTTTTTCTTCACAGCCATTTTCTTCGTCCTGTTCTACGCGGGCAACGGTTCCGGCAGGAGTATTTTCAATCCTGGCATCCCGATACCGGTGGAGACTCCGCTAGATCGGAAGAGCACACGTCTGAACTCCAGTCACATTCCTTTATCTCGTATGCCGTCTTCTGCTTGAAAAAAAAAAAGAAAAACACTGAATAATAAAGATCGGAAGAGAAAACGAATTTAACCCTCAGTACTACCCCCTCATATCCACACATCCATC
>CAJVWY010000042.1 GCA_913009925.1 uncultured bacterium | reverse complement strand
AGAGAAGGGTTGAGGTGAATCTTGGGGAGCACGGCGGCGACCGTGAGGGTCGTACATAGTATGAGTATGCGTTCTGAGATCATTGCTCTTACTATTAACCCCAGGTATGCGCTAAAAGAGCTGGGGAGTTTGCCGCACGGGCAAACAGTTAGGCAATATCCCCCGAAAGGGGGAGGAGAAGCAGAGCAAAGAGGGAATCCGCGGCATACAGGTTACGCCCTCCCGCGGGACGGGAGAGGAAAGTGGCTACGCTGGAATATGTGGAACCTGTTGCCATCAGGTAAACATCATATTGAACAAGCGGCAGGATTTCAACTGGGTCGGGCCGGGTCGGGCCGCTGTCAGCTACCCGGCCTGCCACAGTTGTTTCTGCCCGTCTTCCTGGATAATGTCGATGAACAGCTCCACCAGGCCCGGATCGAACTGGGTACCGGCGCCCTTGCGCATCTCGTCGATGATCTGTGCACAGTCCATCGCTTGCCGGTAGGGCCGGTTGGAACTCATGGCCCGGTAGGCGTCAAAGATGCCGACTATCCTCGCCATCAGGGGGATCTCCTCACCTTTGAGCTGCTCCGGATAACCCTGGCCGTCCCAGCGTTCATGGTGGTAGAGGATGGCCGCAACCAGATCCTGGATCTGTTCGGCCTCCTGCATGATACGGCGCCCTATCTCAGGGTGCTGCCGGATCATGTCTATCTCTTCGGAGCTGAGCTTGTCGCGTTTGTTAAGAACGGCGTCGGGAACACCGATCTTGCCGATATCGTGCAGCACCGTCGCCAGGGCCAGCGCGTCCGCCTGCCGTTCACCCATTTCCAGGCGCTCGGCCATGGCAGCCACCACCCGTGCCAGGTCCCGGGACTCGTCGCCGTTATACTGGTCGCGAGCGTCCACCGCCTCGGCCAGCGAGCAGATGGTCTTGAGGCTGGCGTGTTCCAGCCTGCTGTTAAGGCTTTCAAGATCGCTATCCTTGAGCTCGGTCTCGGAAAGATCACGGAAATAGGAGACCCGGTTACGCCCCTTGCTCTTGGAGAACAGCAGGGCCGAATCGGCGGCAGCGATAAGGCTGCTGGCATCGGCGGCGCAGGCCGGGAAATCGGCTACACCAAAGCTGGCCGCGACATAGGCTTGGGAAAGCCCCGCCTCGTCACCGATACACTTGATGTTCTCCCTGAGCCTCTCGGCAACCCGCCGGGCCCCGGGCCCGTCGGTCTCGGGCATGATGATAACGAACTCCTCGCCACCGTAGCGGGCGGCGTAATCCACTGAACGCAGCTCCCGCCTGAGAAAACCGCCCAGTCCCGCCAGCACAGCGTCACCCTTCTGGTGGCCGAACTTGTCATTGATGGACTTGAAGAAGTCCAGGTCTATCATCACCAGTGCCAGGGGTCTGCCGTATCGCTTAGCCCTGTCGACCTCATCCTCCAGGCGTCCCTGGAAGTGGCCGTGGTTCTTCAGGCCCGTGAGCGCGTCGGTAACGGCCGCCTCCTTGGCGATACTGTGCAGCCCCTCCAGCTCTGTATATTGCTCCTGCAGAATAGCCCTGGCCTCGGAAAGTTCGTTCTCACGTTCCCTGACAACCCACATGAGGCTATTGAAGTTCTCACCGATCTCGTTGATGGGATCACACTCTACCGCCTGCTGGTAGACTTTACATTGGGAACAGCTGTCGATCTTCTGGGCGAAACGGCCCTGGACTTCGCCGCCGCAATAAGTGCCGGTGACCAGCCAGCAACGCATGCTCTCCTTGCCGTGACAGGGACAATCC
This sequence comes from uncultured bacterium, assembly GCA_913009925.1. Taxonomy (GTDB): domain Bacteria; phylum Actinomycetota; class Thermoleophilia; order BMS3ABIN01; family BMS3ABIN01; genus BMS3ABIN01. The sequence continues at coordinate 7,304 of CAJVWY010000042.1, read as the reverse complement.
TCCTTGTCGCAATCCATGACCTGCCAGCAGGTGGGAATATGGGCATCATGGAAGCTGACGTCCCAGTCGCGGTCGGTAATCGCCACGCTGGTCAGGGCGCTGAACCTGTCCTTGGCCTTTTCCAGTTCGCTCTTTCGCTTTTCCAGCAGCATATTGCTATGGAACAGCGTCACCTTGACCAGGTAAAAACAGAAAGCGCCAACGGCGAAACCCGCCCCCAGGCAGGCGAGCCTGAAAAAAACCTTCATGCCCGGGTTCCAGGTGACAAAGGGATCGACGATGATCGGAAACACCAGGCCCATGGTCAGCCCGAAGGAGATCATCACCAGGAAAATGCGGCGCATGTTATTCATATATCTGGACATATATCGTGTAATCATATCCGCCTCTTTTCCATGCCTGCCCGTTACGGGATTTAGCCGGCCTTCCTTTCCAGATCGCAGCTATTGTTCTCCACCAGGTCCAGGAACTTCTCCACCAGTTCCGGGTCGAACTGGGTGCCGGCGCCTTTGCGCAACTCGGCGGCCGCCTGCTTCCGGGCCAACGCCCGGCGATAGGGACGGTCGCAACGCATGGCCCGGTAGGCGTCAAAAATGCCGACGACTCTGGCCATGAGGGGTATCTGTTCGCCCTGGAGCCTCTCCGGATAGCCCATACCGTCCCAGCGCTCATGATGGTAGAGGATGGCGGAGATCAGATCCTTGATCTGCTCGGCCTCCTCGAGGATGCGTTGCCCGATCTCCGGATGCTGCTGCACCATGGACAGTTCATCATCAGAAAGTTTGCCCGTCTTTCTCAGTACAGACCCCGGTACACCGATCTTGCCGATGTCGTGCAGCTTGGTGGCGAGCGAAAGCGCCCGGGCCTGCTCCTTGTTCATGCCCAGGTCGTGAGCCAGGGTCATTGCCAGTGAAGACAGGTCTTCCGGATCCTCCCCCTGATACTGGTCGCTGGCATTGACGGCCTCCGCCAGCGCACTCAGAGTCTCCAGTCCGGCGCCGTCAAGCCTGCTGCCAAGCCGGTCCAGGTCCCCCTTCTTCAATTCCGTTTCGGAGAGATCGCGGAAATAGGCTATACTGCTGTCCTTCTTCCTCCTGGCAAAGAGCAGCGCCGTGTCGGCTGCCGTCAGCAAGCTGCCCGCATCGGCGGCACAGTCGGGGATATCGGCCACACCGATGTTGACCACCAGGTATTCCTCGGACAAGTCCGTATCCTCGGCAACTCGCTTGAACCTTTCCAGGAGCTTGTCCGCAAACTCCAGCGCCGCTTCACCATCCGACCCGTGCATGAGGATAACGAACTCTTCGCCACTGTAACGGGCGGCGTAGTCCCCGGCACAGATCTCAGACTTCAGCAGATCGCCCACCGTCTGGAGCACCAGGTCCCCTTTCTGGAACCCGTACTCGTTATTGATGGTCTTAAAGTGTTCCAGGTCGATAAGCAGCAAGGAAAGCGGTTTGCCGTAGCGCCGGGACCTGACAACGGACTTCTTCAGGTAACGACGGAAGTGTCCATAATTATTGAGCCCGGTGAGCGCGTCCGTTTCCGCCGCCCGGCGAGTCTCTTTCTGTTGTTCCTCCAGCTCGTGATATTTCGCCTCCAGCTCTCTGTGAGCCTGGGCGAGCATCTCCTCTTTCTCGCTTAATGCCCAGATAAGACTGTTGAATGTCTCTCCGATCTGGTTCATGGGGTCGGAACCTATGGTTTCCCGGTAAACATCACAGTGAATACAGTCGTGGAGCTTCTGGGCGAAGCGTCCCTGCGCTTCCCCGTCGCAGAAGGTCCCGGCAACCAGCCAGCACCGCACATGGTGTTTGCCATGAACGGGGCAATCGGTGGCATCGCACTCCTTGACCTTCCAGCAGGTGGGCACGCCGATATCATGGAGGTTGACTTCCCAGTCGTCGTCGGCAATAGCCGAATGGGCCAGTGATGTAAATTTGTCTCTGGCCTCCTCCAGCACACGCGCCTGCCCGCGGATGCGGTCTTCTTCACGACCGAGCACAAACGCGAAAGCGCCGGCGATAATGGGAGCGATAAACAGATGTATCCAGGCAAGGTCGTAACGCGTATAACGGTCTATCATAAATGCGCAAAGGGCATACGCCAGGCCGCCAAGGGCCCCGATAATACCGTAATACAATGCCCTGGAAAACCAGGAGCGTTGATGAGGGTTAGCCATTGCCTCCTCCCCGTTTTTCCTGCTCTGCAGGTGGCATCGGCGCCAGATGGGTAAACTTTAGCTTTCCGGGAACGGGAAACCTTGCCCGCCGCTGCAGGGTAAAGCCACCAACCAGCGAATATTAACTAGGTCTGTGAATGAGTGAATCGACGGTAGCGCCATACCGCCTGCCGGTGCTGTGAAGAAATGACCATGCATATATCCAGGCTACTGATTACGCGTTTATTTATCGGGTTTCTCGGGATAGGGATCCTCTCTGTTTTTATACTCTCGACCTTCCTTGCCTCGGCACAAGCTCAGTCCGACCTGGCATCCAGCCAGGCGCAGGCGGATCAGATACAGGCGGAGATCGACGTTATCAACCTGGATGCGGAGCAGGCGGTCGAACGCTACAACCAGGCCGGCGTGGAACTGGAGTTTACCAACCAGAGGCTGGCGGAGAGTGAAAAAGCGCTGGCGGAGGCTTCGGCCAACCTGGCCTCGGCCCAGGACCGTCTTAACACCCGCATGGAAAAGATCTATCGTGAAGGCAGCCTCTCCTTTGTCGATGTCATCGTCAATACCTCCGACTTCAGCGAATTCATGTCACGTTTCGACCTGCTGGGTCGAATCGGCAGCCAGGACAAGGCTGATGTGGAACAGGTGCTTCGCTACAAGACCGAAGTGGAGGACAGCCGGGCGGAGTTGGAACAGAACCATAAAAAACAGGAGGAGCTGGTCGACACCCTGGAAAAAGAAAAGGCTGAGATCGAGTCCCGGCTGGCGGCGCGCCAGGAAGTCCTGAACGGTGTCGAAGGCGAGATAGCCGAACTGCTCGCCCAGCAGCAGGCACAGACTCAGCAACAGGCAGCCACCGTGGCACCCGCCGCCTCCCAGGAGACCTCCCCGCCGCCGGAGCAAACCGGTTCATCCGTCTGGGAGCCGAACCCACCATTTGAACCGCCACCGCCACCCAGCAACGGCGGTGCCGTATCCATCGCCATGCAATACCTGGGCATCCCTTATGTTTGGGGCGGGGCATCCCCGTCGGGCTTTGATTGTTCAGGCCTGACCATGTACGTCTACGCCCAGATGGGTGTCTACCTGCCGCACTCGGCGGCAGCGCAGCTGTACTCGGGTACCCCTGTCAGTTACAGCCAGCTGGCCCCCGGCGACCTCGTGTTCTTCGGCAGCCCCATCAGCCATGTAGGCATCTATATCGGCGGCGGCAGCATGATTCATGCTCCTTACGAAGGAGCGGTGGTCTCCATAACCAGCGTCGGGGCTGTCGGCGGCTACAGCGGCGCCTGCCGTATCTAGGTGATTCGGCGCAGGCCGCCACCGGCCGGCGGGCTGCTGCTTTTTTCTCTCCATCACTCCTGATAACATTTGGCGTTGGCGTAACCGATCGAATTACAACCTGTATAAGGAGAAGATGGAAGCGTCCCGCACACAAAGCATCAACATAGGTCTGCTGGGTTATGGCACGGTCGGCTCCAATGTGTACCAGCTGCTGGAAGAGCAATCGGGAGAGATAGCCAAGGCTTCCGGTGCGACGATCAGCATCAAGAAGATACTGGTGCGTGAATCGGACGTGCCGCGGTCCGGTGCGCCGTCGGACATGTTCACCACCGACTTCGCCGACATCATTGATGACCAGGACATCACCATCATCGTCGAGCTTATCGGCGGCACCGAGCCCGCCTTCGACTACATCACCGAGGCCCTCGAGAAAGGCAAGGCGGTGGTGACGGCCAACAAGCAACTCATCTCCCAGCAGGGTTTCTACCTGTTCAAGCTGTCCCAGGAAAAGAAAACCCAGATCAAGTTCGAGGCGAGCGTAGCCGGCGCCATACCGGTCATCCGGGTACTGAGGGAATCGATGGTAGCCGCGAACCTTACCAGTATTTACGGAATCGTCAACGGCACCACCAACTTTATCCTTTCGGAGATGAGCAAGACCGGCGCCAGATATGAGGACGCGCTGGCGCGGGCGCAGGAATGGGGCTATGCCGAGGCGGACCCCACCGAAGATATCAGCGGCCTGGATGCCGCCGCCAAGATGGCCATCCTGGCCTCCATCGCCTTTCACTCTACAGTCAAGCTCGGCGACGTGGATTGTGCCGGCATCGAAGACATCAACCCACTGGATATCGAATACGCCCGCGAACTGGGCCTGACGCTCAAACTGCTGGGGGTAGCCAAGCTATACCAGGACAAGGTGAATGTCAGGGTCTACCCGGCGCTGCTGAGCCGGGAGCATCCGCTGGCGTCCGTGAACGGCGCCTACAATGCGGTCTTTCTCGAAGGCGACGCCATCGATGAGATTATGCTCTCGGGGCCCGGCGCCGGCGGCATGGAGACCGCTTCGGCGGTGGTGAGCGATATCGTCTCCATCGTCTCCAGGCGGACGCCGGGCTTCCTCGAATACCCCGTGGCGTACAAAGAACTGGAGTTCTTTGATGGAGAGGACGTGATCTCCACCTTTTACCTGAGGCTGGAGGTCGAGGATGTGCCGGGGGTGCTGGCCAGCATCGCCAGCGTCTTCGGCGACCACCAGGTCGGCATCCAAAGCGTCATCCAGAAGGGCAGGGGCGCGCATGCCGAACTGGTGATGGTATTCCATCCGGTCGCGGAAAAGAGCTTCATGGCGGCATTGAAGAAGCTGGCCGCTCTCCCGGATATCAAATCCGAACCCAGACCGATCAGGGTCGAGGGTAACGGTGAGCAGTGATATGAGCAGGGATATCCCCCTGATCGAGAGATACCGGCGTTTCCTGCCTGTATCGGAAAAGACCCCGGTCATCTCCCTCTATGAAGGGAATACACCGTTGCTGCCGGCCCACCGGCTCAGTGAAAAACTGGGGTTGCGCGTCTTCCTCAAGCTCGAAGGCCTGAACCCCACGGGCAGCTTTAAAGACCGGGGCATGACCATGGCCGTATCCAAGGGTATAGAGGAGGGTACCGCCGCCGTCATCTGCGCCTCCACCGGCAACACCTCCGCCGCCGCCGCCGCCTACGCGGGACGCGCCGGCATACGCTGTATCGTTATCATCCCCGAGGGCAAGATCGCCGCGGGCAAACTGGCCCAGGCGCTCACCCACGGAGCGAGGGTTACGGCCATTGAGGGCAATTTCGACCAGGCCCTCGATATCGTCAGGGAGATCGTGGACAACTACCCGGTCCAGTTGGTCAACTCCATCAACCCCTATCGCATCGAGGGTCAGAAAACCGGGGCTTTTGAGATCGTCGACGCCCTGGGTGATGCCCCGGACTTCCTGTCGATACCGGTGGGCAACGCCGGCAATATCACCGCTTACTGGCAGGGTTTCAAAGAGTACCGCAAGGCCGGCCTGAGCAGCAGCCTGCCCCATATGATCGGCTTCCAGGCCACGGGCGCGGCGCCCCTGGTGCTGGGCCATCCAGTTGAATCACCGGAGACCATCGCCACCGCCATCAGGATAGGCAACCCCGCGCGCGGGGACCAGGCTCTGGAGGCGGCGAACGCTTCAAACGGTTTCATCGACGCTGTAAGTGATGAAGAGATCATCGACGCCTACCACCTGGTAGCTACCGCCGAGGGTACTTTCTGTGAACCGGCTTCAGCGGCAAGCGTCGCTGGCCTGATAAAGAAAACCAACGAGGGGGCTATCCCTGGAGGGTCGACCGTGGTTTGCGTCCTTACCGGACACGGGCTTAAGGATCCGGACACAGCGATAAACACCGGCCCTGACGTGACCCGTGTGGCAGCCGACTTCGAGCAGGTCGTAAAAATCCTCAACCTCTAAGCCTTTGATGAAATATATCGTTCTCATTCCCGACGGCGCCGCCGACCAGCCGCGCCCGGAGTTGGACGGCAGAACGCCGCTCCAGGCGGCGGCCATACCTAACCTCGACGCCTTGGCGATGGAGGGAGAGATGGGCCTGGCCCGCACGGTACCGGAAGGCTTTCCCCCGGGCAGCGACGTCGCCAATCTCTGCGTCATGGGATACGACCCCCATATCTACTATACGGGCCGGGCTCCCCTAGAGGCCGCCAGCCTGGGCATCCACCTGGCCAAATCAGATGTGGCGTTCCGGTGCAACCTGGTATGGGTGGAAGAGGGCCTGATGCGCGACTTTTCCGCAGGGCACATCAGCGATACCGAAGCCGGCGAGCTGATCGACTTTCTCCAGGACAACCTCGGCGGCTCCGGGACTGAGTTCCATGCCGGTCTCAGCTACCGCCATATCATGGTCTCGGGCGGTCAGGGTCGTGAGGCACGGTGCACTCCGCCGCACGATATTACCGGCCGTCCCATTGAAGGTTTTCTTCCCACCGGCAGCGGCTCGGCATGGCTGCGGGGACTCATGGATGTCTCTGCCAGGATCCTGCCGGACCACCCGGTAAACATTCAGCGACAGCAGGAGGGGAAAGCGCCCGCCAACATGATCTGGCTGTGGGGGCAGGGCACCGCACCGAAGATTCCTACCATGGGCGGGCGGTATGGTATCAGCGGCTCGGTTATCTCCGCAGTGGACCTGGTAAAGGGGTTAGGCATCTATGCCGGTCTCGAAGTCATCGACGTCCCCGGGGCGACAGGCTTTCTCGACACCGATTATGCCGCCAAAGCCGCCAGCGCGCTGACGGCGCTGAGGGAAAAGGATTTCGTCTATATCCATGTCGAAGCGCCTGATGAAGCATCACATATGGGTGACAGCGACGCCAAGGTAGAGGCCATCGAACGAATCGACTCCGAGCTGCTGGCGCCGTTGCTCGCGGGCCTGGAGGACACCGGGCCCTTCCGCCTGCTGGTACTGCCCGATCATGCAACCCCTCTGGGCATCAAGACCCATACGGACGATCCCGTTCCCTTCCTGCTGTATGACTCGGGAAGGAAGGGCGAAGGCGGCGGAGCTTTCAACGAACAGGACGCCGCCCGCGGAAAGGGCGGCCGGGTTGACGGCTGGAAACTGATGGACAAGCTGTTGAGCGAAGGCACCGGGGCAGAGGATGCCGTCTCTTCTTAACGGAAAAATAGCGGCGGGGACTTAAGCCCTACGTTAAGTCCCCGCCCTGCCTCCCCACTTCTGCGGCGCCGCCCTGCCGGACAGGAATCATCCCGTCCGCGTGCCGCAGCTGTGAGTTAATGAATGGTGCAGG
>CAJVWY010000041.1 GCA_913009925.1 uncultured bacterium | reverse complement strand
ATGTAAGTACAAAGAACAATCTGAAAAGTAGCTGAAGTGTGGATGAAAGGAGAAAGAGTAGGTGCACGAGAGTACAGAGGAGAAGGGTGTTATTGTGTTGTTTTTTTTTTTCAAGCAGAAGACGGCATACGAGATAAAGGAATGTGACTGGAGTTCAGACGTGTGCTCTTCCGATCTTAACGGTCTCCGCGGATACGTCCTGGGTGGTCTCCGTACCGGCCCCACCGCCACAGCCGGCCGCAAACGACCAGAGCGCGACCATGACGGTGAAGACAAACAGCGCCCGCTTGCATATGTTAAATCCGGACTCCCTGTTCATCATGGTTACATGATGCGTCGGCCGCCGCGTTGAATCAGACACATCACATTCTAGCCGTAGCCGTGTGGATGCTCACGGTGCCATTGCCAGGCGCCGGCGATGATGGCCTCCAGCGAGGGGTGTTCCGGCTTCCAGCCCAGTTCTGATGAGATGCGGTCCGGGCTGGCGACCAGCACGGCGGCATCGCCGGGGCGGCGGGCCGCTTCCTCCACCCGGAAATCAACACCGGTGACACAGCGGGCGGTGTCGATAACCTCGCGTACCGAATAGCCTTTACCGTTGCCCAGGTTGTAGTGCAGGCTGTGGTCGTTGAGGTTCCTGAGCGCCATCAGGTGCGCCTGGGCCAGATCGCCCACGTAGATGTAGTCACGGATACAGGTACCGTCGCGGGTTGGGTAATCGGTGCCGAAGATATCGACGCACCGGCGCTGTCCCAGCGCCGTCTGCAGCACCAGGGGTATGAGATGGCTCTCCGGCCGGTGGTCCTCACCCCTTGCCGCGGTGGCGCCGGCGGCGTTGAAGTAGCGCAGCGCCGCGTGCCTGATATCGTAGACGCGTTCATACCAGTCCAGCAGGCGCTCGAACTCAAGCTTGGATTCACCATAGGCGTTGTTGGGGTTCAGGGGGTGATCCTCCCGGAGGAACTCCGTCTCCGGGTTGCCGTAGACGGCCGCCGTGGACGAGAACAGAATGCGGGAGACCCCGGCTTCGACCATGGCCTCCAGCAGCTCCAGCGGCCGGCAGGTGTTGTTTCGAAAATACTTGCCCGGGTCACGCATGGACTCGCCCGCCTCGATAAATCCGGCCATGTGGATGACAGCCTCAACGGCCTGCTGTTTCATGGTGGCCGACGCCAGCTCCCTGTCGCCCACGTCTCCCTTGACGAACAGCGCTTCGGGATGCACCGATTCCCGGTGCCCGGTGGACAGGTTATCGTAAACCACCACCTCATCACCGGCCCCGATGCAGTGCTCCGTCACTATGCTGCCGATGTAACCGGCGCCGCCTGTGATAAGTAACTTCATATCAAGTCTGGATGATATACGAGCCATGGGGCGGGGGAAAGCCTGTTCATGCCCAGGGTACAGGCCTTCTGCTATACTCGCCCCATGCGCATCCTGTTTATCAGCGACATCTTCGGCAAACCCGGACGCAACGCCCTCAGCGACCGCCTGCCGACCATCATCGAGGAGACGGGCAGTGATTTCATCGTCGCCAACGGGGAGAACGCCGCCAGTGGCGCCGGCATCACCAGTAATATAGCCAGGAACATCCTGACCGCGGGGGTCGATGTCATCACCACCGGCAACCATATCTGGCGTCAGAAGGAGGTCTTCCCCTTTCTTGACGAATCGGACCGCATAATCCGTCCCGCCAACTACCTGCCGGAGAACCCGGGGCGCGGCTGGACCCTGTCGGTGAAAGGGGACCAGAGGCTGGCGGTGATCAATATGATGGGCGACCTGTATATCAACGCACCGGTGGGCCCCTTCCAGGCCATCGATGAAGTAATGGGCCAGCTCCCCGCCGGCATCAAGCACATACTGCTGGACATGCACGCCGAAGCGACCAGCGAGAAGGTGGCCATGGGCTATTACCTTGATGGAAAGGTCACCGCGGTGGTGGGAACGCACACCCACGTACAGACATCCGATGAGAAGATCCTGCCGGAAGGGACGGCCTATATCACCGACGCCGGCATGACCGGCCCCCACGACTCGGTGATCGGCGTGGACAAGAAGATCATCCTCAACCGCTTCCGTACGCAGATGCCGGTGAGGTTCGAGGTGGCGTCCAGCGGCGTGCTCATCGAAGGGGTTATCATCGACGCCGACGCCGAGGGCCGCGCTACCGCCATTGAGCGTCTCCGCCTCGCGGTCGACTGAACAGGGCCAGCAGCAGCACCATCACCGCCAGTGTCAGATTCCTTATAGCCACCTCCACCACCATCCCCTGATTCATCAGATACAGCTCCCAGTAGCGGTACGGGAACTCCCACTGGGTCAGTACCAGCGCCACCCAGTAGATGGCTCCCGGCCAGGGATTTTCCCTGCTGGTCAGCAACGGCAGCAGTGGCAGCAGCCAGATCATGAATTGCGGCGAGAACACCTTGCCGCCGACGATGAAGGTGGCCATGGCTATGGCGGCGAAACGGATAAGCGATTCCCGCGACCAGCCGCCCTTGCCATCGAAGCCCCGCCGCCAGTAAAGCCAGTATCCCGCCAGCAGCAGAAGCACTGTCACCGGCCCCGACAGGAAGGCGAAGCTGTCAGAAAGCGAAGCGAACACGTTGTGGGAACCGTAGGAGCTCATAATGCGTACCTCGTAGCCACTGAAGTTGTACGCCAGCAGGAGCGGTGAGGCCCAACTGCTCTCGATCTGCAGCGGCCGTTCGGCGTGATAAAGGAATGACCCCGCCAGCCCCCCGGGGGCCGCCAGCAGGAACGGCAGCGCCACTACCACCGCCACCAGCAACGCCACCGCCGGACCCCGCCAGAGGTCGCCGTATTGACGGCGCCGCCAGTGAGCTATCAGGAACACCGGGCCGATGAGAACCGGCACGATCTTGGTCATGATCCCCAGCCCCAATAGCGCCCAGGCCGGAAGCTGCCGCCCCAGGGCAAACAGGGTAATGCAGGCCAGGATGAGGAAAGCTACGGCGATATCAAAACGGGCCTGGACGATGGAGCCCAGGCTGAGCACGAATAGCGTATATAACCCAAGCGTCAGCGCCACCCTTGAATTGCTGCGATACAGCCTCCCGGCCAGGACGGTCAGCAGAGCGATGATGCCCAGGCTGAAGGCCAGCATCTCCACCTCGAACCAGAACACGAACAGGCCGTAGCTGGATCCGGAGAGCAGCCGCGGCAGGGAGAACAGCAGCATGGCCAACGGCGGATACTCTGAGGCGAAGTCCCGGTAGGGCATCATACCGGCGGCAATGCGGCCGGCATATTCGTAATAGACCGGGGTGTCGGTGATGGTCTTGTCCCCGTACCACAGGACCTTGAACAGCACCATCCAGATGAAGACCTGCAGCAGCATGAACAGCCCTGCGATCAGCCGACGCTGCCGCCGCGGATCCTGGGCCACGTACCAGTCAGAGAGCCGGGCGGCCATATCCTGCATATATAGTTCCTCTTTCCATTGCCGGATCCCTTCCCGTCCGCGCCAGACCGGCCTGTAAAGTGAAGGCGATCATGGCCATGGGGAAGAACCACGGTATGTACAGGTAGAACCAGTGCGTCTGCACCAGCTGGAAACCAACCAGCAGAGCGCCCGAGGCTGCAGCCAGCTGGTACATCGTCTTCCGTGGCGGCCAGAGATAGGCGCCGACTGCCAATGCTACCAGAATTCCCTGGGCTATATGCTGTGCCATGCCCAGGGTGTCCGGATACTGGCCCCAGATGCTGAAGGGCGATTCCCGGCCCAGTTGCCATTGGATCGACCGCTCCCAGAACACCGACAGGCTTCCGCCCCCCAGGAAGATGATGGGCAGCGGCGCCGCCAGCGCCGCCAGGAAGGCCAGGACGAAAAGAAACCGTTTTGGCCAGCCGCCATAGGCGCGGGGGAAGGAGGCCCACAGCGGCGCCAGGATGACGGGGAAGAACTTGATCTGGGTGGCAAAGCCGAGCAAGACCGCGCCCAGGGGCAAAGAGCGCATGAACACGTATCCCCAGATGATAAACGCCGCCACCATGGTGTCGTTGACGTTGCTGTTGAGGACGAAAGCGGTATAGGGAAAGGCCGCCCAGGCGTAGGCCAGGGCTATGCCCAGGGTATTGCCCCGCCTTCCCCTGCCTCCCAGCCGCCGGCCCGCAAAGAACATGCCCGCCGCCGCGGCCAGGTCGAAGAAGATCGCCGCCGCGTGCGCGGCCGGCAGATCGTCCCAGTCACCGGACCAGGGCAGGGCCATCTCGAAGGGTACATACAGGAGATAGTTGAGCGGTCCGTAGGTGTCGCCGTTGCTGTTGTCGTCGGTCATATTGCCGTAAGGCGAAACCCGCTCCTGGATGCGCTGAGCGCCGATGACCCCCGAATATCCCACATCCACCACATTGGAATCAGCGATGTTGATTACTATTCGGAAAACCAGCAGCGCCGCCAGGCCCATGACCATCATTCTGGGTGAGAAGTTGAGGCGGGGAGCCCTCATCCCCCCTGCCGCCTCCCCCCGGTGGCGGCTGCGCTTCAGTCCTATCCATGACAACCTCAGAAACAGGTAAATCAGAGGAGGATAGGCCAGCGGAACGGACCTGAAGATCTCCCCCTGGTTGAAGAAGTAATGGGAAACAGTGAAGGACAGCAGCACCAGCAGGTCCAGGTGGAACAGCCTCAGCGGCCGGCGCAGCCTGACAAACGGCAGCAGGAACATGAAGCACAGCGGCAGCCATATATAGGGCTGGTTTATGATGCGGCCGAAGGCGCCCTTGTATCCCCGCGCCATGGACCAGGCAACTTGCGGCCCGGTACGCACCTCGTTGATGTTGCTGGTGGCGTCGTTCACCAGCACCTCGGCTATGGTGTCCTCCCCCTCGGTGAAACTCACGGTCCAGACCGAGTCGTCTCCCAGTTTGGCGCTGTTGTTTACTTCTTTCCTGCCTTCCAGCCAGGAGGCGACGCGTTCATCGGCGGCGGCGATGCTAATGGCCTCTGCCTCGGTAAGCATCGGCAGCATATCGTAATAGGCCTCGTCGGAGATGTGGCTGTAGATGACAGCGCCGTTACTGTCGTCCACCTCCACCTCGATGACCGCCTGCCCGTTGTTGGGATTGTTCCAGGAGATGGTCCACACCCGTCGCTGGCTGCTGAAAGCGGTGTGAAGCTGCAGGTCCGGATGAGTACTGGTGATCAACGGCACGTTGCCGTGACCCGCAGCTATCTCCTTGGCCTGTTCCTCTCCCAGCCGGGGATCCCTGTCCACCTGGGCCGCGGCCGTACCTGCCCAGGCGGCAAGGACAGCCGTGAGGAAGAAGATGAAGAAAAGGTAAGGCTTGACCGTCCGCACCGGACTCACCGGCGAGGGGTTGGCATCGACTTCAGACAGAGGGCTGCCTGAAGCTCCATAGCTTGTTGCCGGCGAAGTTGAGGATGGTGACCATGGCGATGGCGATCATCTGCGCTTCTATCTCGTTGGCTACGCCCAGGTCCTCGATGAGCAGCCTCAGGATCATCAGGTTCACGCCCAGGCTGATTACGCTGATCACAAAGAAACGGAAGGCCTGGGTGAAGACAGGACCGTCGGGGTTGCCGAAAGTCCAGTACTTGTTAAGCAGGAAGTTGTTGGTCACGGCGATGGAGAAGGAGATGGTGGCGCCGGCCAGGTAATGAAGGTCGGCGACGCTCACCAGGATGGTGTAGACAATCATGTTCAGCACAACGCCCGAGGCGCCGACAAAGCAATACTTTACGAACTGTCGTGAAGCCCGCCGCAGGCGCTCTGCCTGGTTACCGTAATTGATGGAGTCCGGTTTCATTATCAGGAAGTAGGTTAGTTTAACCCAGTTGTTTTTTCAAGATTGCCGAAACCCCGTCCGCCAGCGAGTAGCACTTCTCCGCCAGATCCATCTCCAGGGTGCCGGTGCCGCAGGCCTCGGAGACGAAGGAACGGCTGAGGATATCCTCCACCCCGATGCCGGCCGGCCCGAAGCCGGCCATCCTTTCCGCCATCCTGAGTATTTTTTCGGCCATCGCCGCCGCGTCTCCTTCCCGCGCCCTGTCGTCCGTAGGCACGATACCCCACCCGAACATGCCACCTCTCTCCATGAAGGCGGCCAGCTCCTTCTCGTAGATGAGGAATTCCCGCCAGTGGTCGGCGGCGTCGAAGTGAAGGATATCGGCCTGGGTGGCAGTCAACAGGCCCCAGTCGGTGCCGCCGCACACGTGGATGCCGGTGAGTCCGTCGATTGCGGCAAAACACTCGTCAAGGTTGGCGACCACCTGTTCCGGTGACAGGCTGATAAGCGCCGAACCCACCTGGGTGAGATAGGGCTCATCGAAGAACACAACGGGAACCAGGTCCGGCGCCGCCTCCCGGAAGCGCTCCACCTGCCAGCGCCCCTTGCAGGCCAGCGCCTTGACCACCGCCTCAAACAGGTCGGCGTGGTACAGTACGGGCTTGTTATGCTCATCGGTGACCGTGAGGCCGAAACTGGCGGGGCCGGTGACCTGGCCCTTGACGAACCGCGACGACGGCAGCGGCAGACGCTGGATGGCTGGCTCAAAACCGCGGGCATAACCGGCGGATATGCGGCAGCGCTCCATATCGCCGGCAAAATAGCTCTCGTAGAAGTCCGCCAGTTCCTGGGGAGCGCGTTCGGTGTCGAAGAAGATGCGCCGCTCGCCGGCGTCGACCACGGCCGCCGGCATGCCTTCGGTATACTGCACGTACATGCCTTCGCGGAAATCCGCCCGCGGCAACTGGGGCCAGGAGGGGCATTCCGGATGGTGCCTCATCATGAAGTCCACCGCCGCGGCGGCATCCCTATGGGGCAGGGTGCCGATGGCCAGTGTGGCGCAACGCGGCAACGGTCCATTCCTGTCCACCATGCACATCCTTTCCGGCCCTGGGGCCCTTATCTGGCTGCTATCTCCCGGACGGCGGCAACGGCCGCGTCGATATCCTCATCCGTGTTGAAAGCTCCCACGCTCAACCTTACCACGCCGCGATCCAGGGTCCCCATGGCCCGATGGGCGCCGGGGGCGCAGTGAAGTCCCGCCCGCGAGGCTATATCAAAATCACGGTCGAGGATGGCCGCCGTCTCCGCCGATGTCAGATCGCCCACATTGAATGCTACCAGGTGTCCGCGGGGCTGACCGGGCGGCGGCCCGTACACCTTGACGCCGGCTATCTCCATCAGTTCCCTCTGCAGTTTGGATACCAGCCCGGACTTATGCCGTGCCAGCCTAATCAGCCCCTCGGACTCGATATAGTCCATGCCCGCCCCCAGGCCGGCTATCCCGGGAGTGTTCAGGGTACCGCTCTCGTAGCGGTCTGGCCTGGGCAGCGAATCCTGGTCCTCCTGGGAGCGGCTGCCGGTGCCCCCCTGCCTTACGGAGCGCAACCCGATCCGGGGTGAGACATACAGCAGCCCCACTCCTTGCGGACCCATCAGGCTCTTGTGGCCGGTGCAGGCCAGCATTGCTACCGGCATCTCCGCCATGTCCAGGGGGACGGCCCCGGCGCTCTGGGCCGCGTCCACCAGCAGCGGCACGCCTCTCTCCGCCAGTGCCGTTCCTATGTCGCCGATGGGCTGGATCGCCGCCGTCACGTTGGATATATGGGTGAATACCGCCAGGCGGGTCTGCGGCCGCAGTTCGTCAACCACCGCCTGCACATCCAGGTACCCGGCGCTGTCGGTGGGAACCCACGACACCTCCACCCCTTCGCGCGCCAACGCTCTCAGCGGCCGCACCACGGCGTTGTGCTCCACAGCTGAGGTCACCACATGGTCGCCGGCCGCGAGCATTCCCTTCATGGCCAGATTGAGCGCATCGGTGGCGTTCTGGGTGAAGATGATATCAGCGCTGTCGGCGACGCCCAGCAGCGCCGCCGCCTTCCGGCGCGTCCGGTGAATGATCCTCGCCGCCTCCACCGCCAGACGGTGCGCGCCCCGTCCCGGGTTGGCGCAATAGCGCCGCAGACATTCGTTTACCGCCTCGGGCACCCCGGAGGGCTTGGGGCAGGAGCTGGCGGCATTATCCAGGTAAACGGTCAACGGGCGAACCTCGCCTCCACGCCCGCTATCATGGGCCCGATAGCCGACGAGGGGGTGAACAGCTGGCCGCCGGCGGCCATCAGATTGCGGCTGCGCGAATAGGGAAGCTCCAGGGTGCTCTGGTCGCTGAAGGAGAAAACCAGCAGGTCGGAAAAGGAATCATCCTTTTCGCCCATGGCCCGACGGGCGTCCCGCACCGCCGCCACGAAGGCCTGGAACTCCTGGGTGGAGCCGCCCACCATGAAGGAGGACACCCCGCCCTCCCCGTCATAAACAAAGATAGTTAGGAATTCCGCCTTCCCCGCGTCCCCCAGGCTGTGCTCCCGTCCCGCGGCGGTGAACGGATCGATGGTGTCCGTTTCCACCCCTTCATTGCCGGCGGTGAACCTGAGCGCCAGCACCAGGGCGGTGGAAACTATAACCAGGAACAGGATTACCAGTATCAGGGGCCTGGTCTTTTGCTTCATCGGATTCGCTTCATGCTTTTCATTGCTCCCTATGTTACCCAATGGCTGCCGCCAATCACAGTTGCAAATAGGCATGGTGAATAAATATATTGTATTGTCTTTGTATAAGCGGGGTCGAGCGCCAACGACCGGCGGCCCCTGGCCCAGTTACAATCATTCCGACCGGACCCAGATGACCGAGAGCACTGACGAACCCAGACAGGGAACGCCGCTGGAAAGCGGGCCCTTATACCGCAAGGTATCGCCACAGGTGGATTTTCCCACCCTGGAACAGGGCATACTTTCCTTCTGGCGCGAGAACCATATCTTCCGCAAGAGCCTGGAGCTGAGACAGGGGCAGCCTGAGTATGTCTTCTATGAGGGCCCGCCCACCGCCAACGGCAAGCCCGGCTCGCACCATGTGCTGTCGCGCATCTTCAAGGATATCTTCCCCCGTTACCGCACCATGTGCGGATACAGCGTCCCCCGCAAGGCCGGCTGGGACACCCACGGACTGCCGGTGGAGCTGGAGGTGGAGAAACAGCTGGGCATCAGCGGCAAGAAGGAGATCGAGGCGGTGGGTATCGCCCGCTTCAACCAG
>CAJVWY010000040.1 GCA_913009925.1 uncultured bacterium | reverse complement strand
GGGGGACATCAATGTCAGAACTGCTGCGTAGTGCTACTGTCTTCCGATCTTATCCTGTCTGTTTCTGTTTTTTTTTTTAATGATACGGCGCCCACCGAGATCTACACTCTTTCCCTACACGACGCTCTTCCGATCTCGACGTGGCTCTGGCGGCCGCCTATCTCAAGAAACGTTACGGCGCCAGGGTCCTCTACCTTGATTTCGACGCCCACCACGGTGACGGCGTCCAGGAATGTTTCTACAGTGACCCCCGGGTGATGACCGTCTCCTTCCACGAGTCGGGGAGACACCTGTTCCCCGGCAGCGGTTTCACCAGCCAGACCGGCGAGGGGGAAGGAAAGGGCTATTCCGTCAACCTGCCTCTGGAGCCCGGCACCACGGATGAGATCTTTCTCCAGGCCTATGACGAGCTGGTGCCGCCGCTGGCGCGCGCCTTCAAGCCCGATGTCATCATCACCCAGAACGGCTGCGATGCCCACTGGGACGATCCGCTGACCCACCTGGCGTTGACCATCTCCGGCTTCCAGGAGCTGGCTCGCCGCCAGCACCAGCTGGTGCATGAAGTCTGCGGCGGCCGCTGGCTGGCCTCCGGCGGCGGCGGTTACCAGGCTTACTCGGTGGTGCCGCGAGCCTGGACCGCCCATACGGCGGCCATGGCTGATGTGAAGCTGGACGAGGTGCTGCCGGAGAGCTGGCGGCAACAGTGCGAGCAGCGTTCAGGAGCCGCAGCGCCGCGCTATCTTACCAGGGATGACCGGACGCCGGCGATCGACCGCGCCACGCTGGACCGCGCCCGTGACGCCGTCGCGGCGGGAACCGCCGAGATCAGGAAAACCGTGTTCCCCATCCTGGGCGCCAGGAGTTTATCCGCTGGAGACGCGGGGTAGGAGGGGAAAAGCCAGGCTTCCGCCGGATACCGGCGGACCGGTTAAACCAAATCAGGAGGACACGAATGGCAACAGCAAAGGCGAGACACATATTGGTTGACAGCGAGGAGAAGTGTGAGCAGTTGAAGATCGAGATCATCGAAGGCGCTGATTTCGCGGTAGTCGCCGCAGAGCACTCCAGCTGTCCCTCGGGGAAGCAGGGCGGCGACCTGGGTGAGTTCGGCCAGGGGCAGATGGTCAGGGAGTTCGATGAGGTCGTGTTCGTCGAGGAGTTGAACGCGGTCCACGGGCCGGTCAAGACCCAGTTCGGCTACCACCTGATCGAGATCACGGAGCGCTCGGAGTAGGCGCGGGTGCTATTAAGGATCACAGTAGGATGAATAAGGCACCGGAGTAGAAGGCATGAGGAAATGGTCGGCGCTGATAATCCTCAGCATGGCGATGTTCATCATCGTCATCGACACGACGATCATGAACGTCTCCATCTCGGCGCTGGTGGAGGATCTGGGCACCACCGTCGGCGGCGTCCAGGCGGCCATCTCCATCTACGCCCTGGTGATGGCGTCCTTCATGCTCATCGGTGGCAAGCTGGGCGGCATATTTGGCGTCAAGAGGACCTTCATCGCCGGTGTGGCCTGCTTCGGCATCGGCACCGGCATCGCTTCTTTCAGCCAGAGCCTGGGAATGCTGATCATCGGCTGGTCCGTTATCGAAGGCCTGGGGTCGGCGCTGATGATGCCCAACATCCAGACGCTGCTGCGGAAAACCTATGACAGTGAGGATCGGGCCTACGCCTATGGCATAATCAGCGCCGTGGCCGCCGTCGGCATGGCCGTGGGTCCCATCGCCGGCGGCCTGCTGACCACCTATGCCAGCTGGCGTTGGGCTTTCCGGCTGGAGGTGCTGATAGTAGTTATCGTGCTGGTGTTGCATGGACAGATCAAGCGGGACACATTGCCTGAACAGAGACCCGGATTTGATTTCATCGGTGCTGCAATCTCCATCTTCGGCTGGGCGTCCATCGTCCTGGGAACTTTACTCATCGGTGAATATGGCCTGTTTGAGGCCAAGAAGCCGCTTGTGACCGGCTCATGGGAGATCGCTCCCCTGGGCCTGTCGGTGGCTCCCTTCATCATCGGTTTCGGCCTCCTGCTGGTCCTGGGCCTGTTCCGCTGGGAGCGCCGGCTGGAGGACAAGGGCAACGACGGCCTGTTCAAGCCCTCTCTGTTCAGCATACCGGGACTGTCATCGGGGTTTGCCGTCCGCTTCGTCAGCTTGTTCGTCACCGCCGCCTTCATGTTCACCTTCCCGCTGCTGTTACAGCTGACTTTCGAATACTCGGCCATCGAGACCGGGCTGACGCTGATGCCCTTTTCCATAGCGCTGCTGATCACGGCGATCGTCGGCGCCAGGCTCTCATCCCGCTTCAAGGCCAAGCGTATCATCCAGGTGGGTTTTCTGGCGGTCATCGCCGGACTGGTTTTCATGGAATCCACCATCAATCCCGGCCTTCAGCCTTCAGACCTGGCCAGCGGCGCCGTGTTCGGCGCCGGCCTGGGCCTCATTGCCTCGCAGATACTCAACCTGATCTTCTCCTCGGTCGATGCTGAGGACACGCCGGAGACCACAGGCCTTAACGGTACTTTCGAACAGCTGGGCAACGCCATGGGCGTGGCCCTGGTGGGAGTGATCATGCTGGCCTCGCTCACAACGGGGATACAGAAAGGCGTCGAGGAGAGCGCTTTCATCCCTGAGGATCAGCAGGATGCGGTCGTCCGGCCCGTGGAATCGGGTATCGAGCTGGTGTCTGACAGTCAGTTGAACAGTGGCCTGGAGGCGTCCGGCGTTGACGAGGCAACCCGGACAGAGATCATGGGGATCTACAGTGTTTCGCGCACCGATGCTTTCAAGGCAGGCATCGCCTTCCTGCTGTTTGTCTCTGTGGCCGGCCTGATCATCACCACCGGTCTCTCCAACCGCAAGCTGGTGGAGGATGCGCGATAGCCGCGCCGGCGCAGCTCCGTGACCGTATCTTCCGGGATAACGAAAGGTGCAGACAGCCCACATAACATGAATACCATCCGATCGATACCGGCCTGCTTAAGCGCCCTGCTGATGGCGGCGCATTTTCTCCGCGCCGGATTACTGCCGCTGGTCATCCTCAGCCTGATCTTCCCGCTGCTGCTCCTGACCGGGCGCCTGTGGGCCGTCCGCCTGGTTCAGGCCGTCCTGGTCCTGGCGGCGCTGGAATGGCTGAGGACCCTGGCGGCCATCGTCGATGAGCGGCAGGCCGCCGGCGAGAGCTGGACGGCGGCGGCGGTCATCATCGGCTCGGTGGCACTGTTTACGGCCGCCGCGGCGCTGATGCTCCAGAGCCGTCCACATAAAAAAGTATGAAAGATCGAGTTGCCGGAAAGTGTATGCGGTCGATGTCTGGAGGAAGACCTTCTCCGGAAGTCAGGTTTCATGATCGAATGCCAGGGCTACCGGGAAGGCGTGCTGGCCAGGTATTTATGCAAGAAGATACCGGGCCGCGCCTGACAACAACGGGTCATGAAAGCAGGGATATCCGCCCGGCAACCGCCGCCGGATTCCGTTATACTTCCGCTCATGGTAACGAGTCAAACATATATACAGGACCTGGCTACCGACCTCACCGCCGCTCTCCGGGATATCGTGCGGCCCCAGCTGGGACGGGTCGAAGCCAGGACCCACGCCGGCACCGCCGTGGGCGGCGACGTCACCTTCGGCATCGATGAGCTGGCGGAAGACTTCCTGGTCGAATACCTTAACCAGAGCAAAGCCAATGTAGCTGTCTACTCCGAGGACCAGGGCCTCATCAGGTTCGGCGAACCGGAGTACGTGCTCATCATCGACCCGGTGGACGGTACCCGCCCGGCGGCGGCGGGGCTGGAATGCGCCATGGTGTCCATAGCCGTTGCTGAGTACCGGGACAATCCCATCATGGGCGATGTCATCTTCGGCTGTGTGCAGGAGATCAAGAACGGCGACCTGTTCACCGCCACGCGCGGCGGCGGCGTCCGCATCACAACCGTCGCCGGCGAACAGATTCCCGTCGAACTCTCCCGGAACACCGAACTCTCGAGGCTGTTCTGGACCATAGGTTTCCGCGGCCGTCCGGCCCGGGCCCTTATCGAGACCCTGGGTGACCTGGTGGATGAATCCTCTGTGGACGGCGCCGTCTTCGATCTGGGCAGCGCCACCTTCTCCATCACCCGCATCCTTACCGGACAGCTGGATGCCTACATCGATATCGGTCCGCGGATGATCGACGAGGCCCCCGCGGTCATACCCTTGTTCGAAGAAGTGGGCAAGGGCGCCATCCTCAACAATTCGCCCCATGATCTGGCGGCGGTCGCGCTCATCTGCTCCGAGGCCGGCGCTGTTATCGGCGATGGCAGGGGCAAACCACTCGACGGCAGGCCTCTGCTGGGCTCCGACCGCTCTTTTCAGATGGCCTGCGTGGCATCCGCCAGCCGGGAACTGCAGGATTCGATCCTGGGCGCCGTGGACGCCGGCATGGAGAAGCTGCGGGCGTCGCTGGAATCTGGTTGAGGCCGGCAGAGGCATCCGGTCCCCAGGCGCCCCGGTTTCTGATACATTAACCATGGAAGTACAAATAACACCTTGATGCCGCATTATGCACGAAGGGCTACTATACGACAAGCGTTCTGACGGGAAGGTCCGTTGCCGGATCTGCCCCCGTCTCTGTATCATCGCCGAGGGCCGCCTGGGCGTCTGCAAGACCCGCAAAAACCAGGAGGGCAAGTGCTATTCCCTCATCTACGGCAAGGTCTGCTCCGTGGCTGTGGACCCCATCGAGAAGAAGCCCCTGTTCCACTTCAATCCGGGAAGCCTCTGCCTGTCTCTGGGCACCCTGGGCTGCAACATGCGCTGCAAACACTGCCAGAACTGGCAGATAGCCCATGCCGACGCTTTGGAGGACGGCTACCAGTTGCAGGACCTGCCTCCGGAGAAGCTGCCGTATATCAGCGAGAAGAGCAACTGCCAGGGGGTGGCCTGGACCTATAACGAACCTACCATCTGGCTGGAATACGCCCTGGACGGCGCCCGCGCCTGCCACGCGAACGGACTGTACACTGTATTCGTCACCAACGGCTATATCACCGCCGAAGCCCTGGATATCATCGCTCCCCACCTGGATGCCTACCGGGTGGATATAAAGGGTTTTCGCCCCGAAACATATAAGTTTCTGGCGAAGATAAATGATGTCGAGCCTATTTTCATGGCGGCGGAAGCTGCCATGCACAGGTATGGCTGCCACGTGGAGATAGTCACCAACGTGATTCCCACGGTCAACGACGATGAGGAGACGCTCAGGAATATCGCCGCCTGGATCGCAGAAAAACTGGGGGTCAAGACGCCATGGCACCTGACCCGGTTCCATCCCTATCTGGAACTGTCCCACCTCTCGTCCACGCCGGTGGCAACCCTGGAGAACGCCCTGCGTATCGCGCACGAAGAAGGGCTCCAGTTCGCCTACATCGGCAATGTCCCGGGCCATCCGGCGGAAAACACCACCTGCCCCGGCTGCCGCCGTGTCGTTATCAGGAGAGACGGCTACAGTATAGGACGGATGGACGTGAGGGACGGCCATTGTGCCTTCTGTGGGGAAGACCTGAATATTGCTCTGGCGCCAAAAGCCTGATAAAAAAAGGTAGAGTCTGCTCGCTTCCGGGTGGCAAGGGTTCAAAAAGGCCGCCGCTTGGCCGATATACCCGCCATCGGGAAGCAAGGGGGCAACCGTGCCGGCTGCCCTCAAGCCGGCTCTTTAAGTTTGTTTAGAGGAGGTTCACACTTTTGCTGCAGGAAGTCCATGTTGGGCATAAGTCCCTGGCCGACTACCAGAGCGTGGTAGCCCGCCAGCTTATCGATGAGATCCGGGAGCTGGCGGAAGGTCTGAAGGATGCCCGGGTGCTCAATATAAACGCCACATCTTTTGGCGGCGGCGTCGCCGAGATCCTGTATACGATGGTGCCGCTGATGCGCGATGTGGGGCTGAGCGCCGAGTGGCGGGTCATCATGGCGCCCCAGGAGTTCTACGAGGGCACCAAGTACATGCACAACGCCCTGCAGGGCAATTCCGTGGGGCTGGACGCCGCCCAGAAGGAGATCTACGAGACCCACAACCGCATCGCCGCCGAGTCGCTGGCGGGCGGCTTCGATTTCGTCATCGTTCATGACCCGCAGCCCCTGCTTCTCCGGTACTTCGCCGGCGACCTGGGGGCCAAATGGATCTGGCGTTGCCACATAGACACCTCCACTCCCAACCGGGAGGTGGCGGAGTACCTGTTGCCCTACATCTCACCTTACGATGTGTCCATCTTCTCCATGGAACAGTATGTCCTCGACGGTATCAGCACGCCGACCAAGGTGATCGTGCCCGCTATCGATCCTCTGTCCACCAAGAACATGGCGCTGTCGCCGGAGGACGCCGACTATGTGGTCAACCAGTTCGGCGTGGAGCCCTATACGCCGCTGATGCTGCAGATATCGCGCTTCGATCCCTGGAAGGACCCCCTGGGGGTTATCGACGCCTACCGTATCGTCAAGCAGAACTTCGCTACCGTCAGGCTGGCGCTGGTGGGCTCCATGGCCACCGACGACCCGGAAGGATGGAGCTTCTTTACCAAGACAGTGGAACATGCCGGCGACGATAGCGATATCCTGATCCTCACCAACCTGAACAACGTGGGCAACCTGGAGGTGAACGCCTTCCAGTCGCGGGCGGACGTGCTCATCCAGAAATCAATCCGGGAGGGTTTCGGCCTGACCGTAAGCGAGGCGCTGTGGAAAGCCAAGCCGACCGTGGGCGGCAATGTCGGCGGCATCCCGGTGCAGATACAGGACGGCGAGACCGGCTTCCTGGTGGATTCGGTCGAGGAGTGCGCCGAACGCTGCACGTGGATCCTGGACAACCCGGATGAGGCGAAGGCCATGGGCCGGGCAGGCAAGGAGCATGTGCGGACTCACTTCCTCATGCCCCGTCTGCTCCGGGATTACCTGGCCCTTCTGACCGAACTGAAGCAATCAGCTACCGGCCCCTAGGCCGCATGGGAGGCGCTATGGGACTTATTCTTGTTTCCAACCGGGGCCCGGTCTCTTACAGGCGCGGCGGCTCGGGAGAACTGGAGGCCGTACGTGGCGGCGGCGGCCTGGTTACGGCACTGCTGGGAGTGGCGGCGTCGCGTCCGGTCACCTGGATAGCCAGCGCCATGACGCCGGAAGATGTGGTGGTCTGGCGCCGGGCCGCCGGTGGCAGCATCGCTGTGGAGCATGATGAACACCGCCTCTCTCTCCGCTTCATCAACGCCGATGCTCAGGCCTACGAACGTTATTACAACGTCATCGCCAATCCCCTCATCTGGTTCATCCAGCATTACCTGTGGGACCTGGCGGTGGCGCCGGAGATCGGCGAGCACGAGATCAACGCCTGGGATGAAGGCTACGTGGCGGTCAACCGGCTGTTTGCCGATGCCGTGTGCCGGGAGCTGGAGGGCGGCGGCGCCGAGAGCGACCGGCCGCTGGTGATGCTGCACGATTACCACCTGTACCTCTGCCCGGCCCTGGTGCGCGAGCGGCACCCGCAGGCGTTCCTGCACCAGTTCATCCATATCCCCTGGCCCCAGCCCGATTCCTGGCGCGTGCTGCCGCGGCGTATGCGCGAAGCGATAATGAACGGGGTGCTGGCCAATGACATCATCGCTTTCCATACGGACAAGTACGTACGCAACTTCCTGTTGAGCTGCGAGGAACTCCCCGGGGTGGAGGTGGACCAGGAGCGCGCTGTGGTCATGACGGAAGGACGCGAGGTATGGGTTCGCGCCTACCCGGTTTCCATCGACTGCGGCTACTTCGACCGGCTGACCGGCAGCGCCGCGGTCCTGGAAGATGAGGAGAGGATCAAGGCGGCGCGGCGGGGGCAGCTCATCCTGCGCGTGGACCGCATGGACCTGTCTAAGAACATAGTGCGCGGTTTCAAGGCTTATGACATCTTTCTTGAAAAGCACCCGGAATTCAGGGAGCGCGTGACCTTCCTGGCCCTTTTGCAGCCCTCGCGGGAGGATATCAGGGAATACAGGGAATACCGCCGGCGGATAGTGGCCGTGGTGGAGGCGGTGAACGGCAGGTACGGGACCGCGGGGTGGCGGCCCATCGACATGCGGATGCAGGACGACTTCCCCTGTTCGGTGGCGGCCTACAAGCAGTTTGACGCCCTGCTGGTGAACGCCATCTTCGATGGCATGAATCTCATCGCCAAAGAGGCGGGGCTGGTGAACACCCGTGACGGAGTGCTTATCCTCTCGGAAAACATCGGAGTCCACGAGGAGTTGGGAGAGTTTGCCCTTTCCGTCAACCCCTTCGACCTCGAGGGCCAGGCGCGCGCCATCCACCAGGCGCTGACCATGGATGATGATGCAAAAAGACGCCGTGCGGGTAAGATAAAGCACACAGTCAGGAAAAACGGCATCAACCGCTGGATTGAAAAACAGTTCGATGATATCAAGCTCAAGAGGGGAGGGGAAAGTTGAAAGAAGAAGCGAAAAAAGGTGGGCAGGCGATGAAGGACCTGATCGAACGTACGGTCCTCCTGGGAGTGGGCGCCGTATCCATTACCAAGGACAAGATCGAGGCGTTGGTGGGTGAGTTCGTCAAGCGCGGCGAACTGACCAAGGAGGAGGGGCAGAAGCTGGTGGAGGAGGCGACCGACCGCGCCCTGGTCGAGGGCGCTTTGCTGAAGGACAGGGCGACGGACAGCTACCAGGATGCGCTTGAAACCATGGGGATCGCCACCACGGACAGCGTCGAGGAACTGGAACGGCGCATCGCCGTACTGGAAGCCAAGGTTTACGGCCAGCCGCCCCACTTCGAGGAGCCGGCCACCGGTTTCGCCAGCACGACGACCGAGGAGGAAGAGCCCTCCTGAGGAACACGGCCGCCTACGTGGTCGGCAAGGATGCAGGCGATGCCGGTTCCTGGCGCGGCAGCCACAGGATGATACCGGGCCACTGCCGGCCGCTGTATGCCTGGCGATAATCTGCGTCCAGGGCCGGCCCCAGTATCTCCAGTGAATAACGGTCTCCCTGGAAGACGACGACCGGGATGCTCCGGCTGACAAGGTCCTCTTCCAGTCCATGGAACAGAGATCGGAAGAGCACACGTCTGAACTCCAGTCAAATTCCTTTAACTCGTATGCCC
>CAJVWY010000039.1 GCA_913009925.1 uncultured bacterium | reverse complement strand
GCATGAAGTCCAGGGTGGTCTGCATCTGCTCCCAGGTCTCGCTGGGGAAGCCGAAGATGAAAACATATGATGGCTGGATCCTGTGCCGCCGGCAGCTTTCCGTGGCCTCGATCACATCCCTCGCCTCGCCACCCTTGTTGATCAGCTCCAGGATGGAATCATCTCCGGATTCGGCTCCCATCATGAACTTGGTGCAGCCGCTCTCGCGGATAAGCTCCAGGTCCTCATCCTCGAAGGAGATGACCTGGTTGGGCCGGATAGTGGCGAACCATTCGAAGCTTCGCGGTGATTCCCTGAGCCCCCGGCAGATCTCCCTCACCCGGCGCCTGGAGGCAAAGAAGTTGTTGTCATCGAAATATACGCGCTCCAGGTCGTAACGCTCCACCAGCTCCGTCACCTCGGCGACCACCCGTTCCGCCTTCAGCCCCTTCCACTTGCGGCCATAGGCCTCCGGATTGGAACAGAAGCCGCAGGCATGGGGGCAACCGAAGCTGGACACATAGCTGATGGCCCTCCTGGTATCGCCATGCACCCGCCGGTTGAATTCGATGTACTTTTCCATGTCCACCAGGTGGTAGGGCATTGACGGGAAATCATTGATATCGGCTACGCGACGCTCGCCGGTGTGTACGATGGCACCGTCCTTTCGGTAGGACAGGCCGTCGATCTCCTCCAGCTCCCTGCCGCCACCCAGGTGTTCGGCCAGGTCGAGACAGGCGAGTTCCCCCTGTCCCCGTACCACCACATCGATGCGGTCATCTGTGGCGGTCTGGTCGGCCAGCAGCGAGGGGTGGTACCCGCCCCAGGTGATAAGCTTTTCCGGGTAGCGTTCCCTGACCGCGGCCGACACCGCCAGGCCGTCGGCGATCTGGTAACCGGTCATGGAGCTGACACCCAGCATATCCGCATCCGCCATCTTGGACAGTACGGCTTCCCTGTACCCCGGCTCCACCCGGGCATCCACCACCTCCACCTGGATACCCCGGTCCAGCATGGGAGCTGCGCAGGCCAGCAGGCTCAGAGGCGGGCTGACCTTGTGTTTATTGTTCTTGTTGGTGAGTGGAAAGAAGAGAACGAACTTCATGGCGAAATCTTCAACTCTGTTTACGGCAGTAGGACTCGATCATGATCCCCTGTTTCAGACGCGGCATCAGGCGGGCGGCCGGGCCCACTACCGCCCTGCGTATCAGGCGGTCGAGGGTGGATGAGGGGAAATGCCTCCCCCGGCGGTTCTCGATGCTCTTCTCGGTGACAAAAGCAGCTCCGTAGTGCAGCAGATCATCCTGGCGGAAACTATTATTCTCCAGGAGCCGCTCCAGGGTCCGGGGCGAGAGATGCCATACATGGCGCGGTGCCTCGATATTGAACCAGTCGGGGCCGAACCAGCGGGCCTCCGGACAGGCGATGTTATGGGTCTGCACCACCAGCAGGCCACCCGCCGCCAGGTTCTGGTAACAGCGCTCCAGGCAGGCGTTGGGGTCATCCACGTCCTCAATCACGCCAAACAGGGTTATACAGTCGTAGGGCCCCTGCCAGTCGACCTCATGTTCGGCACCGGCGGCCACGTCCAGCTTCAATTGGTCCCGGGCATAGGCCGCCACCTGCTCATGGAGTTCGATACCGCGGGTCTCCCAGCCGCGCCGCTGCATGCCCAGCATGAAATAGCCGTCGCCGCACCCCACGTCCAGCAGGCGCCCGCGCCGCTGGCGGCTGTTGATCTGAGCCATCTGGGAACTGAACCTGGCAATGCGCTCCTCCGCGGCCGCCTGCTTGCGTCCCAGCGCCCAGTCGAACAGGGGGTAACGGTCACTGAAAGCCTTGCGCCTCTCACTGAACGGCGGCCGCGGCGACATCCTGAGCGTGCCACACTCAACGCAGCTGACCATATCATACCGGCCCTGAGTCCCCAGCAGCGTGTCGCGCACCTGCCAGTGCGGCCGTTTGCGGCCGCTGCCGCAGACGGCGCACCGCTCGCGCCCCGCCCCCCTGTCTGCTGTCCCGTCGCCGGCCATACTTTCTAATGCCTCCCGGTCCGGAACTTCTTCAGCTTCCATTCCAGGGGAAAGTCGAAGTTGCGCTTACCGACCCGCCAGGCGGCCAGGCGGTGCATCGCCTGGTATGCCGCGGCCTTGGGTCCACCATCCGCTATCTTGCGCCTCAGCTCGGGACCGGGAGAGGCGAAGGGCATGTAGAAGTCGATGACCATATCCACCTTCTCCTTGTAGGCGGGATCCACCCAGGGCGTATGCAGTTCGGTCAGATCGAAGTCGCTCCAGTCCTCGGTTCTCCGGGGCGGGTTGAAGCCCAGCCGTACCGCCTCCTGGTACATGGGCGCCCCCGGGTAGGGGGCGAAAAAGAAACCATGCACCTCGAAATCCTCGTTGATGGCCTTGATGCTCTCGATCATCCTCAGAGTGGCCTCGATGTCCTTCTCCGGCTGGCCGGGGAAACCGAACATGGTGGTGAAACGGGCGATGATGCCCAGCTCGTTGCAGATGCGCGCCACATGAAGCGTGTCCTCCACCGAAGTCTTCTTGCCTATATGCTCCAGCGCCTCCTGGGAACCGGATTCGGCACCCAGCAGCAGCCGCCGGCAGCCGGCGTCGTAGATAAGCTGCCTGAGGTCTCCGGGGAAATCGATGAACTGTCTGGTGCGCACATCGGCGGCCCACTCCAGGTCCAGCCCCCGCTGGATGATACCCTTGCAGATGGAGCGCACCCGCCGGCGCTTGACGAAAAAGTTGGTATCGGCGAAATCGACGGCGTTGACGCTATGGTCGTTGACCAGGTGCTCAAGGTCATCCAGAACCCTGTCGGCGGAAAACCCCGCCCAGCCGCGCCCATACATGGAGGTCTCCACACAGAAGCCACAGCCGAAAGGACACCCCTGGGAGGAGAAATATTTCATGGTGCGGGTACCGACATCGTCCACCATGTATTTCTCGGTGTCGATGATGTCATAGGGCGTGGACGGGAACCGGTCCAGATCCGCCAGCTCCGGATAGCCGCTGAGCACCGCCTCGCCGTTTTCCTGGTAACATACCCCCGGCAGGCCCGCCAGTGAATCTCCCGCCGCCAGCCGGCGCGCCAGCTCCACCACGGCGATCTGACCCTGCCCGCGGACGACGATATCCACATAGTCCTCCGCCAGGGTCTCGGCAGGCAGCATGCTGGCGTGGTAGCCACCCCACACCACGGGCAGGTCCGGATAGGTCTCCTTCACCGCCCGCGAGATCATTACCGCGTCCCGTATCTGGAACCCGGTCATCACCGACAGCCCCAAGAACAGCGAGCCGCCGGCGGTGGCGAGGATGTCCGGCAGGTGAGGATGGATGATGCGGCCGTCCACCAGCTCCACCTCGAAGCCGGCGTCCATCAGCGGCGCGGCCACCGCCATGAGCGGCAGCGGCGCCCACACATTGCTCTCCCGCCTGAGCCGGGGGAATACCAGTGTTATCTTTTCACTCAATGGATGGTCAGATGATCGGTATTTGGGTTCATGTCAGCGAACTGATGGAATCGGTCAGTTTTTCGCCGTTCAGGACCTTCTCAATCATTTTTTCATCGATGCTTCCCTGGACGATAGCAAACTCCCGGTAAAAACTGTTGATGGCGAAATAATCGTAGTAGTTCCTCTTGGCTATAACTATATAGGGATTATCCGACAGCATATCAGTGTTTTCAACGAATATATGCTCCATTTCGCCATTGTCTATCCTGTACCAGAGATGCACCCCCGCCTGAAGACCATCGCTGGGTTCGAATAATTGAGCCACCACGTAATCGATAACCGAACCGCGCCTGATATCAGGCAGTGGCCTGGCTTCGTAATCAGCTTTTCCCCGTTCCAGCCCCTTGATCAGCAGTATCTTCGACTCTTCATCACCCCAGGTGGGAACATATCGGAGTGAAACAGCCAGCGTCGACCAATCCTGGGCGTTCCCTATCTCGAACAATGACGCCGGCCTGAAGGCTCGATCGTTCGCAAAACCGAACTCCAGCTCGCCGGCGAGCCAGAAATCCGAAGCCGTATCCAGACCGGCTATATCGTTGCTTACCCTCACATCGGGAGCCGGCCTCAGCGAGCGCGACCCATGGGGTATGCCGGTGTCTTCCCAGGGTCCCTCCGGCGGCGCGCCCGGGGCAAGTTCCTCACCCCGATCGATAAATCGGGCAGTATCCCCTCCCACTTCGGCATACAGGTCCTGGCTGTAGGTATCCGTGCCTCGGTAGATACGATAGGCCACGGCGCCGGGGTCCCGGTCCCAGACTAACACCACCCTGCGGTCGATCCATTGAGTCGCGATCCTCGATTCCGCTGAAGGAGGACTCTCGTTCCCCCGGGAATCCACGGAAGTGAGACGGTAAAAATAGGTGGTTCCCGGATCCAGGCGCGATTTCTGGACGCTCCAGGACAGCGGCCAGTTATCCGGCGGCGGCGTCACCCCCAGGCCCACAGCCATCAGCAGGGCTATGGGGATCGCCACCAGCGGCGCCGCCATGAACCAGCGAGGCCTTCTGCCAAGGCGACCGTCGATGAACATGTAGAGTGAACCGGCCAGCGCCAGGCCGGCCACCGCCAGCATCAGGATGCCCTTGAGCAGCATCTTGAACGTGGTGCGGGAAAGGTCTACAGAGATATTCTGGGGGGCACCGGCCTCCACCCACAAGCTGCCCTCACTGTCCCCGCTGAAGAAGGGGGTGAAGTAATCCTTATGCTCGGACATGAAGGAGTCCAGAAGGCATGTCCCGCGAAAATCATCCAGCCTGATTCTCACCGTATAGTAGGCGGTCCCCTGGGGAAGGTCGTAGATGATACCACCTTGCCGCCAACCCCCTCCCCCGGGCTGGAGCCGGGCGGACCCACTGCCCACGGGGAGGCCGTCGCTGTCTGAGGCTTCGATGTCCACGAAGACGCTGCCGCCCTGGCAATCGGGGAACATGTAACTGAAGGACAGGGCGCGAGTGCTTCCCGTGATCCTGGTGGTCGCCCGCCGGCCGTCATCAACAACGGGAATGGGTTCACCCAGCCGGGCGACGGTACCGGAAGAGCCGTTGCCCACAACCTGGAGGGCACGGGAACCGCTGTCGGCGGCGGCAGTAACAATCGAAGCCCCGTTATCCAGGGCCCAGCCCCGACCATCGAAGCCGGGGTCGATGATCTCGTTCACGCCTTCCTTGAATACCGCCAGTCCCTTGGCGGTATAACAGGCCGACCCGGAAGTCTCCACACTTTCCAGGGGCAACGGACCCACCTGGCCCCGCACTTCCTGTCCCTGGAAATCCACCAGCAGCTTGATATCCTCCGTCTCCGCCGGCAGCGGCCGCCAGGCTTCACCCGCGGCCCCTGCCCAGCCGGCGCACAGCAGGAACAACAGGCCCGTGAACAGAAATACCTTAAGCCACAACAGGTTCGAATGTTTCAATGTGCCGCCCCGGATTTGGATTTCGCATCCGCTTCAGTTCCCCCTTAAGGCGCCTATCTGGGAACTGATGCGCCTGAATCTCTTGAGGTTCCCCAGCCGTTGCATCAACCGCCACTCGAACGGCCAGCGATAAAAGTCGAAGCGGCAACGGCCAGCGGCCAGCAGATGCAACGGATACAGAAACGCCTTCCATTTCCATTTCCCCATATGCCTCCTCAGTTGCTGGTTGGGAAAGGCGAACGGGAAATAAAAGTTGTTGCAGCGCTCCACCAGGTCCTTGTCAGCGCTGCTGATCCACGTTGTATGGACGCTGGTCGATTCCCAGTCAGCCCATTCCTCCGTGCTCCGGGGCATCTCCAGTTGCAGCTGCAGGGCGATGTCGTACAGAGGGGTGCCGGGGTAGGGCGTCACATAAAAGGTGATGGTGACCACCTCCGGGTGAGCCCGGCGCATGGCCTTGATCAACATCAGCGTCTGCCATACCTCCCCCTTCGCCTCAGGCAGCTGGGGAGGGAAACCGACCATGAAGGCGTAGCAGCCCTGGATGCCCGCGTCTTCCAGGATGCTGTTGGAGGCGATGGCCTTCTCCGGTGATATGCGTTTGTCGATCAGGTCCAGGACAGCCTGGGAACCCGACTCCATGCCGATACCTATCTGCGAACAGCCCGACTGCGCCATGAGCCGGGAAAGACCAGGGTCGATCCTTACCACCTGGTCGGCCCGAGCCGCCGCGCTCCATGAGAGCTTCAGGCCGCGCTCCACCAAAAGGTTGCAGACCTCTTCCACCCGTTTTCTGCTGACGAAGAAATTAGGATCGGAGAAGGTCACGTGCTCCAGGCCGTAACGACGGTCAAGCTCCTCGATGTCGTCCGCTACCTGTTGGGCGGAACGGCCGCTCCATTTTCCGAAGACTTTGGGCTCCACGCAGAACCTGCACTTGTAGGGACAGCCCTGGCTGGAGATGTACTGCAGGGCATGACGGCCGCCGTTGACGCGGAAAAAACGGTCGATATCCAGAAGTTCATAGGGAGCGGGCGGGAAGTCCTCGAGCCCCTCCATGGGCCGGTCGGGGTTGCTGATCACCTCACCGGCCCGGTTCCGGTAGGTGGCGCCGGCCACCTCAGCGAGATCCTTGCCCTCCTCCAGCCTGGTGACTATTTCCTGAAAGGTCCTTTCACCCTGCCCACGCACCACTGCGTCCACATATGGCTCCGAAGCTGTCTGTTCCGGCAGCAGTGACGGGTGATAGCCGCCCCAGACGACCGGGACGGAAGACGCCTCTTTCCTGATCATGCGCGAATAGCGAATAGCTCCCTTGAGCTGAAACCCGGTCATGGTACTGATGCCGACGCAGAGGGCGCCGTCCGCCGCAGCCAGCAGCTCTCCCTCAGGATCGTCATGCAGCCGTTCATCGATCAGGACCAGCTCATAACCTTCCGCGTGCAGAGGCGCCGCCACCGCCAGGATCGACAGTGGTATCTCCAGAGTGTAGTCCTGTTGGTCAAGCGGAGCGGGGGAAAGAAGGACGATTCTCGGTTTCATTGCCCGGCCAGCCCTGTCAGACGACTGTAGACGATGATTTCATCTTATTCCCCACCGGACCCGGACAGGGCGGCACGTCTTTCACTCCGCATCTTGAGTAACTTGCGGGCGCCGCGGCCGGCCAGGCCTCTGGCTTGACGCGAAGCATGCCAGGCCCTGAAGGCCCCGGGATGCTTTTCCATGAAGTACATCAGCGGCCACCAGCGCTGGTTACGCTTGGCGAAGGCCAGTGCCAGCTCCCGCAGCCGGATAAGATAGTCGCTGGGCAGGCCCGGCTGGTTGAGAACCGACCCCTTCCAGATCTCCGTGAGACGCTCATGGTCCTTCTCCATCAGTCCCTCTTCCAGGCAGTAATCGTAGAAAGGCGTTCCCTCGAACGGATAGAAGATCGTTATCTGGAATACGTCCGGCTGCAGGAGGTTGATCAACTCCAGCGTGTCCTGGATCTTCTCCCGGTCCTCATGCGGCAAACCGATCATCACAAAGGCGAAGGTCTTGACGCCGTACTTCTTGGCCAGGGCCACCGCGTCGATGACCTCCTGCTGCCTGGTCCTGCGGTTGAGCATCTCCCGCCGGTATTGCTCGTTGCCGGACTCCAGGCCGAAGGAGACACAATTGGCCCCGGCCTTCGCCAGCATCTTCATCATCTCATCGCTGACGGTCTCCGGCCGGGTGCTGAAGGAGAAGGGAAGTTGTATATCCTGATAAAGACCACAAAACTCCTGCAGCCGCTTGCGGTTGAGAATAAAGGTCTCATCCACGAAACGTACGTAGTCGATATCTTTCTCCTGCCTGAGCTTTTCGATCTCCTCGATGATCCTCGGCGCCGA
Organism: uncultured bacterium; assembly: GCA_913009925.1. GTDB lineage: Bacteria > Actinomycetota > Thermoleophilia > BMS3ABIN01 > BMS3ABIN01 > BMS3ABIN01. Next base: position 1,401 of record CAJVWY010000039.1, on the reverse strand, counting down.
CTTCTCCCGATGGTATTTGCCCTTGCCCTTGTAGAGTTTCTGCATTACCGGCGTCAGGCAATAGGGGCAGGCATAGGGGCAGCCCCTGGATGTCTCCAGGTCTCCGAATACCTCGGCGCCGGGGCTGAACACCTGGTGGTAATGTTCGCGGAAGTGGCGCTCGTCCCAGATACTCCACTCCGGCAGCGTCAGGCTGTCCATGTCCTGGATAAGATCCCTGACGTCGTTCCTGAATACCTCACCGTCCTGCTTGATCCACAGGTTGGGCATATCGCTCAGATCAGAGCCGGCCTCCAGGCGGTCGACCAGGTCGATGATAGCCTCTTCGCCCTCTCCCCTGATGAGCATATCCACCCGTTCGTCGGCGATGACCTCTTCCGGGGCGATGGTGGCATGAGGGCCGCCGACCACCACCGGCACCTCCACGTCCGCCATGCGCAGGATGGAAGCGGCGGTCGGCCATTCCGTGCTCCGGCTGGAGACGCCGATGAGATCAGGCTGGTACTCGGACAATACCCGGCTGTAAGACGCCTCCACTTCCGCGTCCTCCATGAAGGTGATGTCGAACAGGCGGCTGTCATGGCCTTGCCGTTTGAGAGTGCCCGCCAGCGAGCTCAGACCTACCTGCGGGGATCGGGCGTGCGCCACATTGGGATAGAGGAAAAGGACTTTCATAATGTTATTTTTGCATAGATTAAAATCCGATGGTAATCGTTTACAGTTCTCCATCGATGAACTGTCTTTGCCATAGTTCGAATATCAACAGCATCCAGACCTGCCAGACCCCCTTGCCGCTGTTCTCATGCCGCTCGACGGTGTACCGCAGGCTGTCGTCGTTGAACAAACCGCGTGCCCGGGCCCGGTCCGAGAAGATGATCTCCCGGGCTGTCTGGCGCAGATGGCCCTGGAGCCAGGGCGTGACCGGAGCGGCAAAGCCGGACTTGTCACGATATATGGTATCGTGCCGGAGGATCCCTTCCCCCATCTTCTTGAGAATGTACTTGGATTCGGTCCCCTTTAAGACAGCATCGTCGGAAAGGCGGGCCGCAAACTCCACGAAATGGTGGTCCAGAAAGGGAGTCCGGGCCTCGACGCCGAAAGCGGCGCAGGTGCGGTCCAGGATCCTCAGCATGTTGGGCATCATGCTCTTCATATCCATATACATCATGCGGTCGATGGTGGTATGGGCCGGCGCCGACTCCAGCCCTCTCAGGTAACGTTCCTCGGTGGTATAGCCGCCCAATCCGTTTAGATCGGAAGAGCACACGTCTGAACTCCAGTCACATTCCTTTATCTCGTATGCCGGCTTCTGCTTGAAAAAATAAATTTTTTTTTTTCTTTTTCTTTTTCTCTTTCTCTTCTGTTTGTTTTACTCCGCCTAATAATTCCTTTAATCACATC